>JBEVNF010000191.1:0-7511 GCA_040508255.1 Flavitalea sp. | reverse complement strand
TGTTGTCATTGTTTGCAGAGATCGTAGCAACCTGCTCGATCTTTTTGCCATCAGAACCTACAGCCTGAGACTGAGCCTTCAGGTTTTCTACAACCTTGATAACAGCTTTGTCAATACCACGTTTAAGGTCCATTGGGTTAGCACCGGCAGCTACGTTTCTTAAACCTTCGCTGATGATAGCCTGTGCAAGAACAGTTGCAGTTGTTGTACCGTCACCTGCAATATCTGCAGTTTTAGATGCAACTTCCTTCACCATCTGGGCACCCATATTTTCGATCGGGTCTTCCAGTTCAATTTCTTTTGCTACGGTAACACCATCTTTAGTAACAGAAGGAGCACCGAATTTTTTCTCAAGAACAACGTTACGGCCTTTTGGTCCGAGCGTTACCTTAACGGCATTTGCTAGAACGTCAACGCCTCTCTTCATCTTATTGCGGGCTTCGATATCGAAGAACAATTGTTTAGCCATGATTTATTGTAATTTTTGTATTTGCTAATAGATGCACCAGGTCTTTGGATTCTGATGCGAAGTATTGATAATTATAATAGAATTCAGTTCACTGATTAAACGATAGCGAGGATATCGCTTTCTCTCATGATCAGAAGATCATCACCTTCGATCTGGATCTCAGTACCTGAATATTTGCCATACAATACTGTATCGCCAACTTTCACAGTAACTGGTTCATCTTTTTTACCAGGACCTGCAGCTACAACTGTTCCGCGTTGTGGTTTTTCCTTAGCAGTGTCGGGGATGATGATACCACCTGCAGACTTTTCTTCTGCTTTCGCTGGTTTAACGATTACCCTGTCGTGTAATGGGGTAACTTTTACTTTTGGAGCGGCAGCGGCAGCAACTTTTGCATTAGCCATAAATTATCAATTTTTGATTTAGTGAATTGTATAAAATGTCCGCCGGGCAGGCTTTGTCCGGAGGTCGGCAAAGGTAGGCGAAATTCATACCAAACCTAATTTGAGAGTCATTTTAGAAGCAGAGATGTAAGGTTTGTCATATGTGGTTGATATTGTTGCCGGTAGCAAAAAATTACTGTCATTTTTTCAGGAAAGTTAAAAAGCTGACAGTCAGACCCTGATTCGCAATTTTATTGCAGATTCTACTCTCTTTTTGTACTTTCGCGGATTCAATTCAAGCTCTTACAATGATCAGCAGAAGAAATATCAGGGTTAAGGTGATGCAAATGCTCTATTCGATTGAAACCCTGGAGGAACAGATGAAGCCCGGTGAACCCGTTAAACTACTTCAGAAACAATTCGATCAGTCACGCCAGTTATTTGTTTTTCTCGTTTATTTTATCGCCGAAGTAGCAAGATATGCTGAAACCTATGCAAAGAACCGCGCATCGAAACACCTTCCAACTGCAGAAGATCTGAGCATCAATACCAAGATCGCAGGTAATGAATCGTTGTGGAAGATCCTTGAACTTCCCTCCTACCAGACGGCGCTTAAAGAAGACAAGCCACAATATATAATGGACCAGGAACTGCTTAAGAAGATCTATCTTGATCTCGCAGCTTCTGATCTCTACAAGACCTATATTAATGTACAGGGAAGAGACAAAAAATCAGAGAAAGAAATCCTGGAATACATCTTCACTGATCTCATGCTTCCCAACGAATTGTTCACTTCATACATTGAAGAGCATTTCAACAACTGGGATGACGACGGCGAGATGATGAATCTGCTTGTGCTCAATTTTATTGCAAAGCCCACTGGTGCTGATCTTCAGCAACTGGTAGCTCCTGAGAAATGGAGATTTGCAAAGTTGCTCCTGGAGACCTGCCTGGAGAAGAAAGAACTGACCATGGAACTTATCAAACCGAAACTGAAGAACTGGGATCCTGAGCGTATTGCAGCATTGGATATGATCCTGATGCGCATGGGTGTGGGTGAATTTCTCTTTTTTGAAACTATTCCACCAAAGGTTACCATCAACGAATACATTGATCTTGCAAAAGAATACAGCACCCCACAGAGTGGTCATTTCGTAAACGGTATCCTTGATAACATTCACAAGGATCTTGTGAAGGATGACAAAATGCATAAGATCGCCTATAAATAATAAGCGGTCCTGTACTTTAAAATATTATCGTCCCATCAACGTCATAATTATAAAGTAATGAAACAACTATTTGCAGCTTTGCTTGTCGCATCCGCTCTTACATCATGTAAAGATGCCGCAGAATCAAAAGAGAATCCTGGCACAATTGCACCGGAGAAGGCATTGACAACAGTAGAATGGACCGAACCCAGAAAAGAGCTTGGCACCATCAACGAAGGTCAGAAGCTTCAGATCAGTTTTCACCTGAAAAATACTGGTGATGCGCCTTTGATCCTTCAGTCAGTAACACCTGGTTGTGGTTGTACGGTAGCAGATTATCCCAAAGAGCCGATCGCTCCCGGTAAGGAAGCAGATATCACTGCATCTTTCGACAGTAAGGGTCGTGAGGGTCAGCAACACAAGGAGATCACCGTTACAGCAAACACAAAAGAAGGCTCGCAGCATATGTTAACCTTTAATGTTATGGTACTTAAAGGCAAAAGCTGATTGTTTTTTACCTAATTTCGCAGCTCGATTTAAAAAAATAAATAATGACACTAACAGCTATTTTATTACAGGCAGCAGGTGGCGGCGCGGGAACTTTCCAATTGATTCTTCTCGGCGGTATGATCCTTGTGTTCTGGTTGTTTATGATCCGCCCTCAGGCTAAAAAAGCCAAACAGGCAAAACAGTTTCAGCAGAACATGAATAAGGGTGATAAGATCGTTACGATCGCTGGTATCCACGGTACAGTGAACAAGGTTAATGAAGACAACACGATCATGATCGAAACCAGCCCTGGCAGCTATATGAAGATCGAAAAATCTGCGATCTCTATGGACTGGACAACTGCGTTGAACAAACCTGCAACTCCGGCAAAATAATACGAAGTATTTGATACTTTTAGTGCCTCGCTTCATGCGGGGCATTTTCATTATTGACATCCCCTCCTTGCAAAGGAGGGACAAGCCGCAGGCGTGTAGGAGTGGTTAAGCGCTCCGCACAAATCGCTGACTGTATAAATCAACCAAACACCATGAGCGTCAAAGTAGGCATCACCGGCGGCATCGGATCAGGTAAAAGCACCGTATCGAAAATCTTTGAAGTGCTCGGCGTACCGGTATATTATGCAGATGATGCATCCAAGCGCATCATGAACGCGGATAAAGATGTGATCAATGCGATCATCGCAGCCTTTGGGACCGAAACCTACAAAGACGGTAAACTTGATCGCTCCTATCTTGCTTCACAAGTGTTCAGTAATAAAGAAAAGCTGGAATTATTGAATTCGATCGTTCATCCTGCAACCATTCTCGATGCCGGTAAATGGCTCGAAAAACAAAGCGCGCCATTCGTGATCAAAGAAGCTGCCCTGCTGTTTGAAAGCGGATCTTATGCCGCGCTTGACTACGTGATCGGCGTGTATGCACCAACGGCATTGCGTTTGCACCGGGTTATGCAGCGAGATAAGGTTACACGCGAACAGGTGCTTGCAAGAATGAATAAACAGATAGATGAGAATATTAAAATGAAGCTGTGTGATTTCGTAGTTAAGAATGATGAGCAACATTCATTGATTGAACAAGTGCTTGAGTTGATTCCACGACTCAAGGTATCAGAATAAGTGTCAGAAAACGCGTTGGGTAAAATTTGAATTGGTGTTTTCGAAAAACAACAGATCCGGTGATTTTGGATTGGTTATATTTGAAGAGTTGTGCAGAATCAGAATCGTTGCGATCACGGTTTGGAAACGACTTCTCCGCCCATCACGCCCTAGGGGTGATTCTTCCCTCCTCTGCAACGAGGGCAGTATATTTTGAGTTATATTTATCCCTCAAATTTTCTCCATGACCAAAAAACTAACTGCACTCTTTGCAGCATTGTTATGCGCATACGCGATTTCAGCGCAAAGTGATTACTGCAATTTTCAGCAGCAATCCACGCGGATCAACGCGCTCGCAAAAGCAAATCCTCAGATAGCAAAAGTTACTTCGCTTGCAAAAACATCCGGTGGTAAAGAGATCTGGATGATCACCATCGGAACCGGTAACACTGAATCAAAACCCGCTATAGCAGTGGTTGGTGGCGTGCAGGGCAATTACCTGATCGGCACAGAACTCGCTATGAGCTTTGCAGAACAACTGGTTGCCGATGCATCAAAAGACTCCATCAAAACCCTCCTTGCAAAAACAACATATTATATTTTCCCAAACATGAGTCCTGACGCGATGGAGCAATATTTTGGAAAGCTGAAATTCGAACGCCTTGGTAATGCAAACACTACTGATGACGATCGCGATGGAAAAATTGATGAGGATGAATTTGATGATCTTGATGGAAATGGAAAGGTCACCTGGATGCGGATAGAGTCACCGGTTGGTGAGTATCTCCCCCACCCCGATGATCCACGTGTTCTGATCAAAGCCGATACAGAAAAAGGACAAAAAGGCAGATACAGAATGGTTCCCGAGGGTATTGATAATGATAAAGACGGAATGTTCAATGAAGATGGTGCTGGTGGTGTGATCTTCAACAAAAACCATTCTTATAAACATCCTTCATTTACAAAAGGCTCCGGCGAATTCGCGGTATCGGAGATAGAGATCAGGGCACTGCTTGACAAACTCTATGAGCTTACCAATATTTATTCGGTGGTTAGTTTCGGGCCGGCAAACAACTTGTCGTTACCCGTGAACTTCAATCCCGGCGCGGTGGCGCAGAGAATGATCTCTGGCTATTATGAGGCTGACACAAAGGTTAACGCGACTGTGTCTGAATTGTACAATAATACCACAGGAATGAAAGATGCACCAAAGGCTGCCGCAACCGGTGGCGATTTTTATTCATGGGCATACTTTCATTATGGCAGGTATAGTTTCAGCAGTCCGGGCTGGTATGTCCCAAAAGCAAAGCCAGACACTGCTAAAAAGGAAAAGGCATTTACTGTCGAAGATCCTGTTGCCAACTATCTGCGATTCGCAAGCAGCCAGGGCATCACCAATACATTTACCGAATGGAAAGCATACCAGCATCCCGATTTTGAAGGACAAAAAACAGAGATAGGTGGCATTGATCCCTTTGTGCTGATCAACCCTCCGTTTAAACTCTTACCGGAAATCACAAAAAAACACACCAGCTTTCTTGTGAAGCTTGCCACACTTCAACCTGAGATCGACATACTAAATGTAAAGACAGAGAAAATTGGCAGTGGTCTGACAAGAGTCACGGTTGAAGTAGTCAATAAAGGCGCGATGGCCGCCACATCTGCTGTTGGGGAAAAAAGTTACTGGCTCAAAAAAGTCAAAATAGCTGTGAATACAAGCGGCAATCAATCTGTGATCAGCGGAAAAAAGATCCAGTTGATCAACAACCTCAACGGTGGTGAAGCATTTCAGCTCACCTGGTTACTGAAGGGTACAGGCAGGGTTACAATCGAAGCTGGTGCACCAACAACAGGAACAGTGAAAAAGGATATCACACTTTAATCATCACTAACATTCAAAAAGTTCAATAATGAAACTCATTCAAAAATATATAGCCACCACCCTCATCGCGGCAACGATGACCATTGGTGCATCGGCGCAAAAAGCAGATCAGATTTTCAAGGCCGCCGGCAGTCCCGCAAACCCAAAGGTTGCCATCAGCTGGAATAAATATTATGATCATGCCGGCATCACTGAGATCTGTAAAAAGATCGCAGCCGCTTACCCTGAACTTGTAAAACTCGAATCAATCGGCAAATCATTCGAGGGTCGCGATCTCTGGTGCCTTACTATCACGGATACACGAAAAGGCAAAGCCGAACTAAAACCAGCTATGTACATCGATGGAAATATTCACTCCAATGAAATACAGGGTGCAGAGTTTGCGATGTATACTGCGTGGTATCTTACAGAATCATTTGCAGATACGAAATTCATCAAAGAACTGCTTGCGGACAAAACATTCTACATCGTTCCATCGATCAATCCTGACGGTCGTGACAGCTACATGCATAAAGGCAACACCGCCAACTCACCAAGATCAGGTGTGATCCCTGTTGACAACGACCGTGATGGTCTTGTTGATGAAGATGGATATGATGATCTTGATGGTGATGGTGAGATTGTATACATGCGTCGCAAAAATCCAAACGGAAATTTTCGCGTTGATCCATCAGACAAAACCAGGATGATACAGGTTGCACCTGATGAAAAAGGTGATTATGAATTGCTTGGTCTTGAAGGCATCGACAATGATGGTGACGGTCTTGTAAATGAAGATGGATATGTATTTGAGTATGATCCGAACCGCGACTGGGGCTGGGGTTGGCAGCCAAACTATATCCAGGGAGGCGCCTACAAATATCCATTCAGTCTGCCGGAGAACCGGGCAGTGATGGAGTTTGTAATGAAGCATCCAAATATCTCCGCAGCTCAGTCTTATCATAATTCCGGGGGCATGATCCTTCGTGGTCCCGGAGGTAAGGAGGATGTTGACACCTACAACCAACAAGATGTAAAGGTTTATGATTTCATTGCAAAGAAGGGCGAAGAGTTGCTGCCTGGTTATAAATATCTTGTAGTTTACAAAGACCTTTATTCCGCTTACGGAGGAGAATTGGATTGGTTTTATGGTGGCCGCGGAATCTACACATACTCAAATGAGTTATGGACATCTTACCTGATGTTCAACAAACAGGATGGTGATGACAATGAAGAAAATCGTTTCAATAATCTTCTTTTGTTTAAGGATGCTTTTGTTGAATGGCATGAATACGATCATCCGCAATATGGTAAAATTGAGATCGGTGGATTTAAGAAAAATTTCGGCCGTGCTCATCCCGGATTTTTGCTGGAAAGTGATGCCCATCGTAATATGGCTTTCTCAATCTATCATTGTTTCCATACTCCTAAACTTGAGATCGATTCAGTTTCAGAAAAAGATCTTGGTGGCGGGTTGCGCGAGATCACCGCTGTGATCGCCAATCGTCGTATCATGCCAACACATTCAAGCCAGGATGCAAAGTTTAAGATCGAGCGCCCTGATTATATTTCGATCTCCGGTGTGAAAGTTGTTGCCGGCATGACCGTGCAGAACCGCGATCTGAATCTTACAACTGAACAAAAGACTGATGCTGCGAAACTGGAAGTTGATAATATACCGGGCATGGGTACTGTGACCGTTCGGTGGATCGTGCAGGGTTCCGGTAAGTTTACGATTAATGTTGATAGCCGTAAAGGTGGTGTTGCGGGCAGATAAAAAAATCCCTTGCCGTTCTCAGGCAAGGGATCTCAATTTTTAGTTAAATGAAGGTTAGAAGTAACTGTAGAAACAGTTGTTCTGATCTGGGAACAAAACATCGAAATGATTCGTACCCGAAGGCGTTAGGATTGTTTTAAGAGCTAAATCGGCGGACTTAGCCGCGTTGAACTGTTAGCTTCTACGTTCAGGGTTTAGGGGTTTAATGTC
>JBEVNF010000184.1:0-4516 GCA_040508255.1 Flavitalea sp. | reverse complement strand
AAATCAAAAATCAACACTTCTCCGATTTCTTATCATATAAGCTGAATCCCGTATTTTCGTATCCATGTGGTCCGTTTGTAAAAAAGAATTCCGGCAGTTTTTCAGCAGCCTGACCGGGTATATTGCTATCGCGGTGTTTTTATTGGTAAATGGATTGTTTCTTTTTGTGTTCCCCGATAATATTCTTGATTTCGGTTATACAACACTTGAGCGGTTCTTTGAACTCGCCCCGATGATCCTTTTACTGCTGATACCGGCTATCACTATGCGCAGTTTTGCTGATGAATTCAAAGGCGGTACCTATGAAATTCTCCAGACAAAACCTCTCAGCAGCTGGCAGGTGGTTATGGGCAAATATTTCGGATCGCTCCTCGTGGTCATCATTGCACTTATTCCAACCCTGATCTATGCTATCAGCATCAATGCGCTTTCGTTTGAGCAGGGGCTTGACACCGGCGGAACCGCTGGCTCCTATGCAGGCCTGCTGTTTTTATCAGCCGTTTTTGTAGCGATCGGTGTTTGTTGCAGCAGCTTTACCACAAATGCAGTGGTTGCCTTTATCACCAGCGCATTTTTATGTTTTGTGATCTACAATGGTTTCGAAGCCATCAGCCGGATCACCGGTCTTGGTGGTTCAACAGATTATCTCATCGGTATGCTTGGGATCGATTTTCATTACCGCAGTATCAGCCGTGGTGTGATCGATACAAGAGATCTTATATATTTTATCAGCATCATCATTTTCTTCCTTGTATTCACAAACAGGAATCTTGTAAGAAGATACAGTTGATCCGAAACCTTATCAATACCGATTCTGAATAACCAATAGAAATGAAAAAACTGTTGTCCTCAAAATACTGGTGGCTTTATCTGCTTATCATACTGATCGGTGTGAACTATCTTGCTTCGCAGTTTCACTACCGTGTTGACCTTACGGAAGAAAAACGCTACACACTTTCTGAACCCACAAAGAAATTACTACGCGGTCTCAATGACCAGGTATCGATAACATTTTTTCTTGACGGAGAAATGCCTGCTCCTTTCAAAAACCTTTCCAACGAAGCAAAAGAACTTTTACAGGAATTCCGTGAACTGGGGAAAGGAAATGTGGTGCTGAAATTTTCCAGGCCAGGTGAAGGCCTGGACGATACAGCACGCATCAACTATATCAAGTACCTGAATGACAGCCTTGGCCTGAAGCCAATGAATGTACAGGTTCAGCAGAGCAAAGGGGAAGCCCAGGAAGAGAGAATGGTTTACCCCGGCGCAGTGATCAGCTATAAGGATAATGACATTGCTGTTAATCTTCTTGAAGGTCAGAGCATGACCGGTGGATATCAGACCCTGAATAACGCTGAAGCATTACTTGAATATCGTTTTGCAAATGCCATACAGAAGCTGACAACAGAGAAGGTTCCTGTGATCGGCTACCTGCTGGGTAACGGAGAGCTTTACAATTATAATGTTTATGATCTTGTAGAAAGAACATTGAAGCCACGTTATGGGTTCGGATTTGTGCCGGTTGACAGCGTCCCGGTAATACCAAAAGATTTTGATGCGATCATGATCGTGAAACCTACAAAAGCATTTACAGATGATCAGAAGATCAAAATCGATCAGTATGTAATGCAAGGGGGCAAAGTGATCTGGCTGGTTGATCAGTTGTATGCTGAAATGGATAGTCTCGCGCGTTCGCAAAGTGATTTCATTGCATTTGACCGCGGACTTAATCTTGACGACATTCTCTTTAAATATGGTGTTCGTATAAACCAGGATCTTGTACAGGATATCAAATGTGATAAGCTGCCGCAGGTTGTTGGTAATTACGGCGACAAACCGCAGGTGGAGCTGTTGCCATGGCCATATTTTCCTTTACTGGCTTCATATACCGGTCATCCCATCTCAAAAAATCTGGATGATGTGTTGAGTATATTTCCGAATTCAATAGATACTGTGAAGGCTGAAGGCATTAAAAAAACAGTATTGCTCGCAACTTCATCAGCTTCGAGAAGTTTGGGTACTCCGGCTATTGTTACCCTCAACAGTGCAAAAACAAAGGAAGAGGTACAAAGCTTCAACCGATCCAATATTGCCGTTGCGGTTTTACTTGAAGGAAAATTCAATTCGCTTTATTCAAATCGTATCGGCAAAGCGAAAGCGGATTCCCTGGCGGCGATCGGGCAGCCATTCCGCAACAACGCTGAGGCCGAAAATAAAATGATCGTTGTTTCCGACGCTGACCTTGTAAGTAATGTATTTACGCAGAAGGATGGCCCTCTCAGTATGGGTGAAAACCAGTTTACCGGTTATAAATTCGCCAACCAGGATTTTATTCTCAATTGTGTTGAATATCTTACAAACCCCTCAGGTATTCTTGAGGCCCGGGGTAAGGATTTTACCCTACGCCTGCTTGATCCGAAGCTGGTTGATTCCGATAAGGGTTTCTGGCAGGTGATCAATATCGCCGTACCAATGGCAATCATTGTGATCTTTGGTGCAGTTTACCAGTTTATTCGTCGCAGGAAATACCAATAGAGCCTTCGTTTCCTATCTTTGCAAATCAATATAATACATGACAACTGATCAGTTAACGTACCTGGTTTTCGGCATTCTACTGGTTGTGGCTTTAATCTTTGATCTGGGTCTGCTCAGTAAGAAAGGTACCCAGATGACTATCAAAAAAGCTTTGTGGCAAACAGTTTTCTGGGTGGCGCTCGCAATGGGCTTTTTTGTGTTTCTGTGGATAGAAGACGGACAAAAGACCGCACTAGAATATCTCAGCGCTTATCTCACCGAGTGGTCGCTGAGTATCGATAATATCTTTGTATTTATACTCATATTCGGCTTCTTTGGAATGAAAGAGGCTTACTATGCACGCGTGCTGTTGATCGGTATCATGATGGCCATTGTGTTCAGGGTGATCTTTATCACAGTGGGTATCGCCCTGGTTGAAAAATTTGAATGGCTGCTGTATATATTTGGATTGATCCTTTTGTACACCGGTATCAAAATGTTTGGCGCAAAGCATGATGAACCATCTGATCTTGGAAACAACAGGGTTTATAAGTTTCTAAAAAGTTTCCTTCCATTGATCCCACAGGATGGTGATGGTAAGTTCACAATGGTGTATAATGGCAAGAGATATTACACGACAATCTTTGTTGTTGTGGTAATGCTTGCAACCACTGATATCGTTTTCGCTCTTGATTCTATTCCCGCAGTGTTCGGGATTTCGCAGAACAGGCTTGTTATCTATACTTCCAACATATTCGCGGTGCTTGGTCTCAGATCGCTTTTCTTTTTGCTGAAAGGTGCGGTGAACAAGTTCACGCATCTGCAGCAGGGTATCGCGGTTGTGCTTGTGTTTATTGGATTCAAAATGCTTGCTGAATGGATACCGTTACACATACCGGTTTATGTTTCCTTACTCGTGATCCTGGTTTGTATTACTGCTTCAATGATCTATTCTGTAGCAGTTGCCGGCAAGGAGGAACATGATCCAGAGAAGAGACACGACGAGACAGATATTCATTAAGCCGGTCCTAATCCTGCCATATGACTTACGATATTCAACATATCAGCCGGTTAATGAAGGGCAATCTTGTTGCCTTTGATCCTGGTTCGACTATCTCCTATCTTCTGACGGATAGCCGCAAACTGGTATTTCCTGCGGAGACTTTATTCTTTGCGATAAGTACCAACCGCCGCGATGGTCATGAATATATTGATGCCTTATATGAAAAGGGTGTCCGCAATTTTGTGGTAAATGCTCTGCCGCAGGATGGATCAGCAACCAATTCGAATTTTATCATTGTTCCCGACACTATTACAGCACTGCAACAACTTGCGCTTGCACACAGGCACCGGTTCGATATACCGGTTTTCGGCATCACGGGCAGCAATGGAAAAACGATTGTAAAGGAATGGCTGAACCAGTTACTCGAACCTGATTTTGTTGTGGTCAGAAGTCCTGCAAGTTATAATTCACAAATTGGTATACCCATGAGTGTATGGCTCATGAATAATCATAGCCAGGTTGCCATTTTCGAAGCAGGCATTTCCACTACCGGTGAAATGCAGAAGGCTCAACCGATCATTGATCCTACAATTGGCATTTTTACAAATATTGGTGAAGCACATAGCGAAGGTTTTTCAGGATTGGAACAAAAGATCTCTGAAAAGCTGTTACTTTTTAAAGATGCCGGCACTCTCATCTATCGTAAAGATCAGGCCTTAGTTGATAAACTGATCAATGATCTTCAGAAAAAATCAACACGGTTATTCAGCTGGGGTGAAAAAGATGATTCAACATTCAGAATCTTATCATTGACCAGGAAGAGCAACAATACAGATGTTGTGGCAGTTTATGATAACAGGGAGTTTGCATTCAATATACCTTTTGCTGATGATGCTTCTGTTGAAAACACGATCCATTGTTTCTGTGCGATGCTGTGTATGGGAGTTGAAACTTCCGTGATCATATCGCGTTTAAGAGGCCTTGCTCCAGTTGCAATGC
>JBEVNF010000180.1:0-4559 GCA_040508255.1 Flavitalea sp. | reverse complement strand
TTTCTAATTTATGTTGATGCTTATTTTGGTCCAACATGCAGTTTCCTGCATACATCGCCTACCATGGGTCCAACTTCTGTAACCGCCTTTTTCAGATCCTCTGCAGAAACCTGCAAGGCATCGCTCCAATATTTCAAGGCTCTTTCATCGTTGATGTCAATGTGCATGTCATTGGCGCTTACGGGTGCTGTATTTTGCATATTTCAGATTTTAATTATGCCAGTTTATTCAGAGTCAATTTCCCAATTTCTGCCCCGATCATTTTATGAAACATCTGTTCCATCTCAAGAATCCATTCGGGCAGTTTGGTATTCTGAATTTTCCATTGTTTACCAACAGATTTCATGGTAAAATCATAGTTCGGTGTTTCTACCGGAACCACATGAAAAGCAAGAGTGTTGTCAATCATTTTAGGTTCAAATCTGATTGGTCGGATTTCACCCTCAACCATAGTTGAGTATTGAAAATCGTTTAGCTTAGTGTTCATAGCCTGAGACATTTTAGAAAGTTGTTTATCAATTCTACCGACACATATATCATAATCGGGCCAAAGGTTGAAGAACAAAAAACTGTGGAATTCCACTACTCACGCCCATGGATTCAAGACAACTTTTACACAATTGTCTTCCTTTTTCTTAAACATTTTATAACCCTCGGCTACTTCAGTCAAAGGCAGTCTGTGAGTGATAATGTCATCCAGCTTTACCTTACCGCTTTTCACATATTCAAGGAGTGTGTCGATATGTTTATGCGCCGGAGCCTGCCCGCCACGAAGCGTGATGCCCTTATCGAAAAACTGACCTACCGGGAAATTGTCATAGGTTGTCGGATAAACTCCAAGTATTGATACGATACCACCACGTCTCACTGCACTCATACAGGCTTCGATTACCTTTGGAGATCCCTTTTCCAGGTTGATCACCGCCTTCGCTCTGTCCAGAAGATTCCTGTCTGGTTCAAAGCCAACCGCCTCAACACAAACATCAGCACCACGGTTATGGGTAACAGATCTGATAAAGTCAATGACGTTGTCCCCATTTCCTTCCCAAAGGATCGTTTCTGCTTTTGCTGTTGTCGCTGCCTTGTCCAGGCGATATTGTACAGTGTCTGTAATTATCACTCTTCCTGCGCCGCGGAGCCAGGCACTTTTTGCCGCCATAATGCCTACGGGGCCTGATCCAAAAATAAGTACCGTTTCGCCACCTTTAACTTCGCCCCAATCTATACCGCTGTAACCCGTTGGAAAAATATCTGTAAGAAAAAGCACCTGCTCATCCGTGAGATTGTCAGGCACTATCCTGGGACCGAAATCAGCATAAGGAACCCGTACATATTGCGCCTGTCCGCCATCATATCCTCCATATAAATCAGAATAGCCAAACAGAGCTCCTCCCTTTTCAGTCAGAAGACCTCCTTCGGGACCGTAATGATCAGGATTACTGTTTTCGCAATGACCGGGCAGTTCGTGCGAGCAGAAAAAACACTGTCCGCAAGCCACGGGGAAAGGAACGACCACGCGGTCGCCATGTTTGAGTTTTTTTACTCCGGGTCCCACTTCTTCAACAATACCCATAAACTCGTGACCCATAACCATCGGTCGCGGCTGAGGAATACCGCCAGAGTACATATGCAGATCAGATCCGCAGATGGCAGTAGCAGTAACCTTCAGAATAATGTCAGTGTCGTGAACCAGTTTCGGATCGTCAACGTTGTCGCAGGTGATAACACCAGGACCGTGGATAACTGCTGCCTTCATAATGTTGCTTTTGTTTAACAGGCATCAAAATTGGGCCATATGCTCGCGAGGGATAGTGCTGCGGGATAACCGGGATATTAATAAGTAAGGTGATATATTATTCTACATATTGGTTATTATACAGCAGGTGCAAGACCTTTTTGAAACTTAATCCGGAAACCTGAAGGTGTGTCACCGGTTTTCTGTGTGAATAACCTGTTGAAGTAAGCAGGATCATCATATCCCAGTTCGTAGCCAATTTCTTTGCCCGAAAGGGTTGTATGCACAAGCAGGCGCTTTGCTTCAAGTACTATACGGTTTTTTATTGTTTCATTAGGCTGGGGTAGATTTAGTCTTTTGAATTTATGCGTGATGGTCTTTGGTGCCATATATAACAACTCAGCATAGTCTGCAACATTATGTTTTGTTTTGTAATGAGCTTCAACCAGCAATGTAAACTTTCTGAAAAATTCGAGATCGTTATGAGTTGAATTTGCTTCTTTATCCAGGTGTTGTTTCTTCCAGAGCCTTGCCGCTTTGATGAATAGTTGCTTGAGATAAGTTCTGATCATTTCTTCAAGTGATGCATCGTTCAGGCCAAACTCATCTGACATTTGTTTGAAAACATACTCAAAGAAAGGAACTTCAGCTTCATCCAGTTGCACCATTGGCATATTGTGAACATTGTTGAATAGAAGCCCATCGCAAGCCACTTCTTTATCATGAATCTGGATGCAATAAAAATCCTGGTTGTAGAAGATAAAGAAGGCCGGGCCATCAACCGTCTTTTTCAACTCAAAATGTTGATTGGGACTAATGAAGAGAAGTGAGTTGACTGTTACTGTATACAGAACAAGATCAACCTGTACTTCATAACCCGGTGGCAGCATCAGGACTTTAATGTACTCTTTATATTTCCTGTTGTTCACATCGAACGCGGAGTCGTTGTTAAGCGGAATCAGTCCGAGCGTTTTTAGGTCATCCCTGAAAATCTTTTCATTGTTCATTCTGGCTGGTATGGGTGTTAAACAAAAATGCAGGAACAATATAAGATGTTCCTGCATTTTTTCTTCAACCTGATTGATCAGCTTTTTGCAAACTTCTCAAGTTCTGTATTGAATTTATCTGCTTCTTCAACGAAGAGCGCGTGACCACTGTTTTCAAATTTAACGATGTAGGAATTTTTAATGCCTTTGTTCAGCTCTTCAGCCAGTTTGAAATCACAAAGCTTATCCTGGGTTCCGTGAAAGATCGCTACCGGGATTTTGATGTTCTTCAGGGAAGGGCGAAGGTCAAGATCACGTAAGGCGGTGATAGACTGAGTTACAGCATAGGGCCATGCTTCCAGGTTGATATTCTCCAGCCATTTTTCAACATTTTTTGAGATTGCACCTTCTTTTGCCGGGAAGGCGGCACCGAAGCCTGCAATCAGATCCTGGCGACCGGTTTCAGTTGCTTTGATTACACCATCCGCACCTTCTTTTGTTAAACCTATATTGAAACTGTCACGTTGTATCCATGAAGGAGCGGCTGCAGCGAACAAAGCAAGTTTGCTGATATGTGCGGATTTGTATTTGTTGATGTAATGCAGTACTACTGCACCACCCATTGAAAATCCACCCAGTGTTGCCTTTTCAATCTTTAGTTTTTCAAGCACTGTTTTGATATCGTCTGAGAATACATCAAAATCATATTTTCCATAAGGTCTGCTGGATTTTCCAAATCCGCGTAGTGTGATACCGATAACACGGAAACCTTTTTTTGCAAGCGCAGCATATTGATATTCGTACATAGCATCATTCAGGGGCCAGCCATGGATAAGAATGATAGGGCTGCCATCACCGATATCCGTAACATGAAGGTTAACACCTTTTTCTACTTCGATAAATTCTGCTCTGCCTGCAGAAGCGGGAATTCTTGATTGAGCCATTGATTGTTGATTGCCGGCGAGAACTGTTAACATTGCGATTGTTGCGAAGAGCGATTTCATTTTGTTATTGTTTTTCTTTGATTGTAATCGTGATTGACAATGCAAAGATGGCCCGCCGGCAGGGGCTGGAAAATGGAGAGAAGTGGATGCGGATTGTACTTTTTTCCCTGTGCAGGGGTTTTGCGATCAGATCTGGTATCTGGCTTCAGTTTATTGCTCTTTTTGTCTCCATTCAAAGATGTTAAAGTCGGTCGTGAGTCTGCATACCTGACCTGTAGAATCGAACCCGGTATAAGATGCAAAATAACCATCACCCATCCCGGTATTGAACGCTGCCACCTTATGCTCACCAATCGGGAACATCGCAAATCGCCACCGCCTGCGGTAATGCTTGTCCATTGCTAGAAATAATGGTGATGAATAATTTTCTGCGAGTTTCGGATCGAAACTTTTTTTGACCACTTCATCCATGTATATGGCTGTGCTTCCATCAACAGAAAAACCTACTATCTCTTCACCACCAATTGGTAACGACTGCTGATCCCCGGTTGTGGCCATCTGCCACCTGGTAACCGGTGCATCGCTGAACAGCACCCGCGCAAATGCAACTTTTTCTTCGCCGCCAATTGATGCGATTGCGAGTTGCACAGGAAATTCGCCTTTAGGAAATTGTTGGGTGAACGGTATTCCATATTCATCAACATGCAAAGGATCACATGCTATCAACCTGCCGGAAGGAATGTTGATGGTTCCTATTTCTGTACCATATAAATGAAATTCATTCTTATTTACATATTGACGGGTTCCTGCAATAAAGGCTTTCTCAAGCAAGGCTGGTTCAATACGCACTTTGGATGAGATGTTCAATGTATCTATCGGCTCGTTTGATACAAC
>JBEVNF010000164.1:0-6819 GCA_040508255.1 Flavitalea sp. | reverse complement strand
TGCCATCGATGTTATCCGGTGCCTTTCCACCAGCTGCTTCAACAAAGGTTGGTACAAGGTCAACCAGTGAAACAAGGGCGTTTGTTGATTTACCTGCTGTGGTAACACCCGGCCATTTCACCATGAGTGGAGTCTTTACACCATAGTCATACAAGGTCCATTTTGCAAATGCCCACTGTGGTCCCTGGTCTGCGGTAAATATGATGATGGTATTCTCCATCATATTGTGTTTCTTCAACATCGCCATAAGCTTACCAAAATTGGAATCCATTTTAGAGATATCAGTGTAGTATCTGGCGCGTGCAATTCTTGTTTCGCGGGTGTCGATATGATTTGGAGGGATATCAATCTGTGCTGTATCATAGTTTGGTGTTTCCGGCCATACAACATGCGGGCTATGATCAGCAACCATCAGGAAAAATGGACTAGCCTTGGCTTCTTTTCCCAGCCATTCATCCACAGGCGCAAGATTAAGATCATAATTCAATCCCGGTTTCTTTTCATGTCCTGGTTCCACAACATTGGTATTAGCGATTTTTTCGAAATTGAATACTGACTCGGGACCGATATGAAGTTTTCCTGCAATCGCGACTTTATAATTCAGCGGCCGTAGATATTGAACAATTGATTTAACATCCTCTTTTACACCCGAGTGATTGCCATGCGCGCCATTTTTGAAAGGCATGAGCCCTGTAAGGAACGAACTTCTTGATGGACTGCAGGTTGGTGAAGAAGCAAACGCATTTTCAAACTGAATGGCTGTACGGGCGAAGTCCTTAAGATGCGGGGTCCTGACGAACTTTGAGCCGTAGGGACTTATGTCCCTGGCACCGAGATCGTCCGCAACAAACATCACAATATTCATTTGCTTATTTATTTTCCTGGATGATTGAGCATCGGTAGATTCAGCAATGAATAATTGGCATATAAAAAACAGAACCATTTTCATACACGGTATCCGCAGATGTTGCAACAAGACTTCTATTACCCTGGTTTCCATCTGATAAAATTAACAGGTTATCACCTCTCACCAAAACGGAAATAGTGTAATGTTTCTGACAAACAGAATTGTCGCATTCACGGAGCCCATTTGTCGCTTTAAGCACCCTGTGCTGCGATTTTGCCATATTAACTTCACTTAAAATTAAATTATGGATAAGTTTCAACTGGAGGACGATATTAACGTTATGGGCATACATGTAAAAAAATTTCCGTTGGGCGTAAAAGAAGCCTTTGATGAACTTTATGAAAAGTATGCCGGCGATCGCCGTATGTATGGACTAAGTTGGATGGATGAAAATAACGAGGTAACCTATTATGCAATGACAGAACAGAAGGACGTCAAAGAGGCCACCAAATACGGATATGAATCTCTCCTGATAACAAAAGGGAGCTATCATACCACAACTGTTGATGACTGGATGAGCAAAACGGGAACAATCAAAGATGTTTTTGGTGAACTGCTGGATAACAGGAAGCCTGACCGCGAAAATCCGTGCATAGAATGGTATAAGTCAGACGACCAGATGATCTGTATGGTGAAGATCTGATAGAGCCAGCATAAAAATTACATCGCTTTCATCTGTTCCTCACGCAGATCGATCTGGTATAGCTGCGCCCTGATTATTTCTTCATCAAGATCCGCATCTTTGTTTAATTCAACCAGGTGTTGACGCTGACTTTCGAGTAACTCAATGAAAATGGCTTTGGACCGCTGACGTGCAATTTCATCACCGGATACTTTTGACTTTTCGTCCCAGTATTTTAGCCAGGCAGTAATACTTTCGTTTCCTTCTTCAACTGTCTTCAGACGGCTTTGTAAAAATTCATAACTATGTTGTTTGAGGGAATGCTGTACCTTTTTTTGATAATCTGCAGCAGCTTCTCTTTCCACGATATCCCTGAAAGCCCCGGTAGATCTGATGATCCAAGGTAAAGTGAGGCCCTGCAACAAAAGTGTGATCAGGATAACGATAAACGTGATAAATAATATCAGATCGCGATGCGGAAACGGGCTGCCATCTTCCAGCGCAACAGGAATTGAAAGTGCCGCTGCAAGAGAAACGACACCGCGCATACCGGCCCAACCCATTACGAAAGGCCCAAATAACATCTGCCTTCTTGTGCGGTTCCTGTTTATCACATTTGGCCTGAATATAATCGTTGCGAGTACCGCGATGTATGCACAGAATAAGCGTATCACGACTATCCCTACTGTAATAAGTACACCATAACCGATTGCTGTTTGCAATGGAATATTTTGCTCCCTCAGCCCATCAACAATCTGTGGAAGATCAAGTCCAATTACAAGGAATACAATACCATTTAGTACGAATACAAAACATTCCCAGACATTATAAGCCTGGATCCTGCTGCTGCTGTCAAGAAAGATCAATCGTTTGGCTGACATGTACAGTCCACCGGCCACTACCGCAAGAACACCTGAGCAATGCAGTGTTTCTGCGAGCCAATACATAAAATAGGGTTCAACGATCGTAAGAGCGATATTGGAAGCAGCGTCGATCTTTAGCCGCTTGTGAGCCTGCACAAAAAGCCAGGCAAGCGCAAGACCTACTGCCGCACCTCCAATTACGATCCAGATAAAATTCAACGAAGCCTCCTGCCAGATAAACTGACCCGACCCAACTGCAATCAGGGCAAATTTGAAAATAATCAGAGCAGATGCATCATTGAGAAGACTCTCACCTTCAAGTATAGCCGAAGTAAATTTTGGCACCTTGACAAATCTTGTGATTGCGGCAGTACTAACAGCATCCGGTGGCGCCACAATTCCACCAAGCAGGCATCCAAGCGCTATCGGGAAACCGGGAATGATATGATTGGCGATCACAGCCACCAACAACGCCGTCAGAAACACAACGAGGAAAGCAAAGCTCCCGATCATGCGCCACCATTTGCGCATCTCTTTAAAAGATACGCTCCAGCACGCTTCGTATAGAAGAGGTGGAAGGAAGATGAAAAATATCAGGTTGGGATCAAGCTCGAGTTTGGGAAGTCCAGGAATAAAGCTTACCGCTAACCCTGCAACAACAAGCAGCACAGGGTATGCGATCTTTAATTTTGTGGCCCACATTTCGACCAGTACAATCGCTACGACCATTGCCAGCAGGAAAGGAAGAATTGTGTGCATTCAGTTAGATTTAATAAAGACAAGATACGGGAATTGACAACTATGACACAAATTCCTGAATTGATTATACTAAACGGAAGGCTTCGTTAGCATTTGCTTTTTGCGTGATCTGTCCGAAGCAATAAAACAACACAAAGCAATAAGTGGCATAGTGTAGCCGCTGCATTTAATAAAAGAGTATTGAGGTATCTTGCAAAGTGATCACTGAATGATAAAGCACTATGGAACTTAGATTAGCAACAAACAACGACGCAGTTACGATCTGGGCGATCCTGCAGGATGCAATTGCATACAGAAAAGCAGATGGAAGCCAGCAATGGCAGGATGGATATCCGAATCCAGGCACAATCAAAACTGATATTGACAACGGGTATGGTTATGTCCTTGAGGAAAATGGCGCAACGATCGCCTACGGAGCAATTATTTTTGAAGCAGAACCAGCTTACGAAGCGATCGAAGGAAAATGGTTATCTGATGGTGAATATGTTGTGATCCATCGTGTGGCAACTTCAAAAGAAGTGAAAGGCAGAGGCATAGCAGCAAAGATGTTCAAAATGATCGAAGAGCTGGCTCTGTCAAAAAAAGTATACAGCGTCAAAGTGGATACAAACTTCGATAATATACCTATGCTCAAAATCCTTGACAGATTGGGGTATACTTACTGCGGTGAGGTATTTTTTCGTGGTGCACCAAGAAAGGCATTTGAGAAGTTGCTCAGCTAAGACTGCAATGGATCAACTAATTTCCAGTTACCTTCAGAAATCACCGTTACGGAATCATCAACCACTCTGATCGCAGTCTGGTCGTCTATCAGATATGATCGGAACGGTAGCTTTGCTGCCAGTTTCTCCAGCACCGGCATGGCATTGTCCGGAAACCAATCATGATCGAGATGGGGATGTATTGCGAAATCGAGTAGCCCGAGACTCTTTGGTGTGTCCGCCGGAAGCGTATGATTGCCATAGGTAGTACCATATTTCGTCATGATCATACTGCCTGCACTCAGCCCCACGTAGACCAGCTTTTCAAGAAGTTCCGGCAACAGATCAGCAACCCCTGACTTATGCAACCAGTAAGTCAGATATTGACAATCGCCGCCACCAACCAACAGAACGTCTGCACTTTCTAATGCCGGCAACCAGATCTCCTTATTTTGTGTAGGAAGAGCAGTCAATTCAAGTAACCCAAGCGACTTCCAGCCAGCATTGCAAAACGGATCGCCAATTGTGCCATTGATAACCTTCGCCACGATCTCTCCTCCGCCCCTGATCCCATAGATCGCGGTTGGCACAAATAAGGCGGTTGCTTCGCGGACAGGCTTACCCATCAATTCCTCCAACGCTTCATAAATATTCTGGTTGCTGAAACCTGCTGCTGTCAATAGTAACTTCATATTCACTTTTATACTCCCAAGTTAGGCAGACCAATGCAATACAACAGGGTGAAATCAGACTTTAAAGAGATGTTGATTTGAATACAACTCTCTTTAATATGGAAACACTTCTTTTATCCATGAATCAGAACTTTGACATTCAAACAACAACAAGATATCCAGGGCAAAAGCTGATCTGTTGTAATGCAGATAAATTTGTCAAATTATCTCCTGGAAAACGATTTACTGCAAGGCTCGAATATTTTTTCGGATACTACCGGGCTAACCGTTATTTTTGCCACCCGGAAAAATCAACCGATCCGGAGAGTTGTCCGAGTGGTTGAAGGAGCACGCCTGGAAAGTGTGTATACTCGAAAGGGTATCGAGGGTTCGAATCCCTCACTCTCCGCCTTTGCCCGCCTGCTTTTGAGCAGGCGGGTTTTTTTATTTTTTTGCGAAGAGGTTGAATATCAGGGTGGGCTTCGGCGGATGCATCTGCCGGAACTTTTACCAGCCGGCTCGCTCTTCAAAAAAATTCAATGCCTCGACAAAAGCTGGGACCGCGCAGGAGAATTGGTTGTAAGACCAACCCAGATCTCCCTACTCAATCTTCACAAACAAAACAACCCTTCAACATACGAACGATATCGTATTTCCCTATCTTAGCATTCTCTAATCACCCATCCCAGGTTGCAACATGAAACAGTTCCTCATACTCTCTCTTGTTTTAAACATCTTTCATACTCAAGCCCAACCCACAAAACCTCTCGACTACGGACTTAAACAATTCATCATCGAAGACAAAAATCTCGGCAAGATCAGCTTCTATCTCGACACCACCGGCATCACAAAAAAGGCCCCGCTTTTTGTCGACATAAACGGAAGCGGCGGCTTACCATTATGCATCTATGTTAAAGGAATAAAGTTTTCATCCGTTGTAAACACATTTACAACTGAGGCAATGGAAAAAACAAAACAACGATATCACTATGTAATCCTCGACAAACCAGGAACTCCATTTTGCGATAGCATAACTACAACGCAGGAAATGAAGGAGTTCAATGCAAATACTGTTTTAAGAGACTTCAAATATTCATCAGAGTACACGAAACGGTTAAGCCTTCAATGGAGAGTGCAGGCTACCAAAACGGTGATCAGCTACCTTGTAAAAAATAATTATTGGGATAAAACCAGGATCGTTGCTTATGGTTATTCTGAGGGTGGACAAGTTGTCCCATCGCTTGCCGTGGAAGATAAACGAATCACACATGTAGCGACATTAGTTGGAAGTGGTCTCAACCAATTCTATGATGGAATTATCGGATGGAGGATCAAAGCCGCGCAGGGAAAAATCACACAACAGCAAGCCCAGGATAGTATCAATCTGCAGTTTAAGATTATTGAAGATATTTATAAAAATCCCACAGCAACTGATAAAGAATACGGTGGACACAGCTATCTGCGTTGGGCAAGCTTCTGCTCCGTAAATCCTTTTGAACAACTTCGTCAATTGACAATCCCCATTTATATGGTTGCAGGCTCCGACGATAACAGTTCTCCCATTTACGGACTCGATTATGTACCGCTTGAATTTTCAAGATCAGGGAAGACCAACCTTACATACGATGTTTGCGTTGGTTGCAATCATTATCTGGTAAACAGTACTCCTGAAAAAAAAGTATCCGAAAATTATCTCATCAAAATATTGGATTGGGTTGAAAGGAACTGAACTTCTGTTTACGGCAATACCTTTATCATATAAGGATCAGCAATTACATAATTCAGTTTAAGTTGTGATCCCGTAGTAAAATCTGCAGTTTTATTATCAATGATCCGATAAAATGTAAATCCATTCACAGTGTATTGTAACAATGCTTCCTTATGCAATCTTGTTGCTCCTGACCGGTTACGAGTCTTGTATTCGCGCACCTCTTTTACAGCCGCAATAGTTGTTGAATAAGGCGCAGTCTCAATCATTGTCTCTGCCAATTCTTCGCCTTGAATAGAAAAGTAGATTTGAGCCGCAATAAGAAGAAATACTGGAGCAATGATCAACAAAACCCATGCACTACTTCCTTTCGCTTTTTTCTGCTGAAGATCTTTTGTTTTCTGATTGACGTAGTCAGTACGGAGAATTAAGTATACTAAAAGCAAACAAGCACTGATAAGATTTACGATGGTTGATTAACTGCTTTTTTCATACAGCTTTCACAGAGTCTTTCGGGATAACGGGGAGAATAAGTTATTGGATTACTACAAATAAAACATTCGGCCTGTGTGGTAGTTTGGGTCATCG
>JBEVNF010000144.1:0-10701 GCA_040508255.1 Flavitalea sp. | reverse complement strand
AATGGATCAGAAACGCTTCCAAATGGTAGTAGTGGTATGGGTGCACCCGGTAACGGTGGAGGCGGTGCGACAGATGGCAGCCCGGGCGGCGGCAATGACCAGAACGCCGGCGGTGGCGGTGGTGGTAACGGTGGTGTAGGTGGCCGTGGTGGCAAATCATGGAACTCAAACCTTCAGGTTGGTGGATTTGGTGGTGTTAAACCAGCTTTCCTTGCAGTAACACGGCTCATTATGGGCGGTGGTGGTGGTGCTGGTTCAACAAATAACGGAACCGGCCCTCTCGCAAACGGTCTTAGTAGCAGTGGTGCCGCTGGCGGGGGTATCGTAATCATAAAATTAGCTGGCATTACCGGCTCAGGAAGTATAGTTACAAATGGAGACAACGCCGAAACTGTAGACAATGATGGAGCGGGCGGCGGTGGTGCAGGCGGCACTGTGTATATAACAGCAACTTCAGGTCTTGCAAACGTAACCGCAACCGCCAATGGGGGTGCAGGTGGCAATGCTTGGCCAACATCCGCTGACGCCGGTGGCCTGGACGATGGCAACCCTGAACATGGGCCTGGTGGCGGTGGTGGTGGCGGTGTTGTGTATTCAAACACAGCTCTGAACGGAGCCACCACAGTGGCCGGCGGTGCAAGAGGAACAACACTTACAAATACACAAGCATTCGGTACAACTGTGGGAGCAGGTGGTGTTGTAACAACCGGCTCAACGGTGATTGCTTTAACCTATAGCATCTTTTGCGATGGGGATGATGACAACGATGGTATCCCTGATCTGAATGAATATATATCAAGTGCTGATCCTTATGGTGATGCCGATGGTGATAATATTCCGAATATGTATGATAACGCACCAGGCTCCGGCGTACCAGCCTGGGTTGACGCTAATGGTGATGGTATCAACGATGCCTATGATATTGACCGTGATGGCATCATTAACTCAGAAGATCTTGACGCAGATGGAGATGGTATTCCTGATATCGTGGAAGCAGGTGGTGTTGATGTCAATGGTGATGGTGTTGCCGATGCACTTACAGATACAAACAACAACGGTGTTCCCGACAGATACGATATAGCTGTTGCAGGTGGTGTGTCGATACCAATGGCAGACACAGATGGTGACGGAGTTCCTAACTTCCGTGATCTCGACAGTGACAACGATGGTATTCCTGATGTAGTTGAAGTGGGTGGAGTTGATGCAAACGGTGACGGTATCCTTGACAACTTTGATGATGCTGATGGTGATGGTCTTGATAACACGGTTGATGGCGATGCTGATAACAATGGTATTGCAGAAAACACAGCGCGTGCTTTACTTGTAACCGGACCTGATGCAAATAATGACGGCTTGCCTGATTCATGGCCACAGGGCATCAATAACACAGACGGTCGTGGCAATCCAAACCCCTACGATCTTGATTCAGATGATGATGGTATTCCGGATATTATTGAGGCAGGTGGTGCTGATGCAGATTACAATGGCCGGATCGATGGATTTACAGATACCGACGGCGATGGCTTTGCGAATAGCGTTGATGGTGATGCTGACAACAATGGTGTTGCTGAAAATACAGCCAATGCATTGCTTGTAACAGGACCTGACGCAAACAATGATGGCAAGGCAGATAGTTATGCGCAGGCAGACAATGCTGATGGAACAGGCATGCCAAACCCATATGATGTAGATGCCGATGATGACGGTATTCCTGACCTGATTGAATCTGGTGGTGTTGACTCAAATGGTGATGGTCGCATTGATGGTACAACTGACGCCAATAACAACGGATGGATTGACACATACGATCCTACAGCAAGTGGTATCAACATCAGAACGATTGATGCCAATGGGGCAGCAGCTGCGGGTGCAGTATTTGATTTTGATACTGATGGCGTACCAAACTATCTCGATCTTGACAGTGACAACGATGGTATTCCGGATGTAGCAGAACAAGGCGGAACAGATGCAAACAACGACGGCAAAGTCGATGGTTCAGCCGATGTGGACAATGATGGATTTATTGACGGAGTTGACCCTATAAACAATAATACGGCAGCCGCACTCGGCACAGCCATCATCACAACCGGAACCACCCTTTCAGCTCAGAATATTCCAACAACTTATTCGGCAGGTGATGACCAGGATAAAACCGGCCTGATCAATATGCTTGATCTTGATGCAGATGGTGATGGCATCCTTGATGTTCGCGAAGCAGGTTTCACCGATTCCGATAACAATGGTGTGGTTGATGGAACACTGGGTACAGATGGCTGGAGCGATCCGATCGATGCGCTAAGTTCATTAAACCTCCCAAATACAGATGGCCGGGGCGTTGCCAACTATCTTGATATCGACAGCGACGACGACGGTATAACTGATAACGTAGAGGGACAAACGACAAGCGGTTACCAGCTACCTGCAGGCACTGACTCAGATATGGACGGTATTGATGACAACTATGACAATAATGACAACCTGTTCGCAGGGGCTTCCAACAACGGTATCATTCCAAACAACAATGATGGTACCGATGTAGCCGATTACCTGGACAGCGATTCTGATAATGATGGAACAAATGATCTGATTGAAGGATCAGGTATTGCAGGCAACACACTGACTAACCTGGCAGATACGGATAACGATGGTCTGTTGGATCAGTTTGATACTTTCAATATGAACAGCCAGACAAGTAATCTGCAAAACAATGTTACGAATACCGGTATGGGTAATGGTGGTTCAACAACGGGTCCTTCAACGGCAGGTAGTAATATCAGTGCGGTCAAATCAAGTCCGGCTTATTCTGACCGTGACTGGAGATTCAATCCTACCCTGCTCCCGGTTAACTTCATTAACGTAACAGTAAATGCAGCAACACATGGAAACATTGTTGGTTGGACAGTTGAGAACGAAGCAACAATCAAATATTATGTAGTTGAGAGAAGTACAAATGGTCATGATTTCACAGATCTCGGCATTGTACATTTTGTAGATGTTGATGGCAGAAGACAGACTTACAATTACGCAGATGAGTCAGCAACCGGTAATGCACTTACCATGTATTACAGAATCAGACAGGTTGATCCTGACAATAAATTCACATTGAGTAAGATCGTGAACATTCAACTCACAGGCAGAAACAACAAGCTCACAATGCTTGGTAACCCGGTAACAGGCAGCCAGGTGTTAATGAATATTTCTGCCGAAAAATCAGGTGTTGCAACGATAAGGCTGGTGGATATCAGTGGTAAGGTGCTGGTTGAAGAAACAACACCAGTAGCCGCTGGCAATAACCAGGTTCGTCTGCCACTTGATGGCCGTTTTACAAACTCGATCTATTTCGTGAGTGTGAAAATGAATGGAGTATCTCTGCTTGAAAGAATTTCAGTTAGCAGATAGTAAATAAATTTCAGCTAAGCCGTTTAGCATTTAAAAGGGTGTTGCCTCTGTGCAATACCCTTTTTTTGTTTGGGGATGTAAACCTTAAATTGCAGCTTTCATCATCTGAAATCACACCTGCAAAAATGAATTTCAAAACCATGTTTCTCGCCATTCCGGTGTTCGCGGTGGCAGCTTTTGTTCCGTCTGCCGCAAACGCGCAGAAAAAAGCTAAGCAAAACGCAAAAGCCGTTGTAGCCCCGGTAAGAGCGGTAACTCCCTCCCGCGCTCCATTAAGGCAAAATCCCTATCTCGAACTTCCCCTCGGGTCCATAAAACCACAGGGATGGTTACGCGAAATGTTGATCCGTCAGAAAAACGGAGCGACAGGACATCTGGATTCATTATATCCGCTTGTAATGAATCAACGCAACGGATGGCTCGGCGGAGATGGTGATCAATGGGAAAGAGGACCCTATTGGATTGATGGATTATTGCCCCTTGCATATATTCTTGACGACAAGACATTGATCGCAAAAGTGAAACCCTGGATCGAATGGGCGATCGCAAGTCAGCAACCCGATGGATACTTTGGTCCTTCAAAAGATTATCCCGGTGAACCAGGTCTTCAACGCGACAATAGTCATGACTGGTGGCCAAAGATGGTAATGCTGAAGGTTCTTCAGCAATATCATTCAGCAACCGGCGATGCACGTGTTGTGAAAATGCTGACCAATTATTTCAAATACCAGTTAAAGGAGCTGCCATCAAAACCGCTTGATAACTGGTCGTTCTGGGCAAGATATCGTGGTTGCGACAACCTGATGGTGATCTATTGGCTATATAATATCACAGGTGACAAGTTTTTGCTGGATCTCGGTGAGCTTGTTCATAAACAATCCTTTGATTACACGAACGCATTTCTAAACACTGATCTTTTATCAAGATCAGGAAGTATACATGCTGTTAATCTTGCCCAGGGGTTCAAAGCTCCGCTTATCTATTTTCAACATCACCAGGATTCACAATATGTGGCTGCATCAAGAAAAGGATTGAAAGATCTTATTAAATACGATGGAATGGCGCATGGACTTTATGGTGGTGATGAAGCTTTGCATGGTAACAATCCTACCCAGGGTTCAGAACTTTGCAGTGCTGTTGAAATGATGTTTTCTCTTGAAAATATGTTATCGATCACCGGCGATCTTACTTATGCGGACCAGCTTGAAAAAATTGCATTCAATGCATTGCCATCTCAGACTTCTGATGATTACATGGCAAGACAATATTTTCAACAGGCGAACCAGGTTATGCTGACGCGACGTACAAGAAACTTCGATGTGAACCATCATGGAACAGATCTGTGCTATGGCTTACTTTCCGGTTATCCCTGCTGCACAAGCAATATGCACCAGGGCTGGCCGAAGTTTACTCAGAATCTCTGGTATGCGACAGCTGACAAGGGCATTGCAGCTATCGTTTACTCTCCGAGTGAAGTAAAAACAACAGTAAGCAATGGAACCGTCGTTAACATCAAAGAAGAAACCAATTATCCTTTCCAGGACAAAATAAAGTTCACTATTGGTTTTGATAAGGTAAAATCTGCCGCTTTCCCATTTGAGTTAAGAGTTCCGTCATGGTGCAAAGAAGCAATGGTAACATTGAATGGCAAACAACTTGCGACCGGCAAAGCAAGCCAGGTGATCAGGCTCGACACCACCTGGAACGCCGGTGATGTCGTAGAGCTTTCACTACCGATGCATATCTATCACAACACCTGGCATGAAAATTCAAGATCAATCGAAAGAGGCCCGATCGTTTATGGTCTCAGGATCGGAGAGTCAACAAGACTTGTGGTGAATGATAAAGATCCGATCGACTATGGTAAAACATACACTGAGATTCGTCCAACCAACGCCTGGAACTATGGTCTGCCAAATGTCGACACTAAAAAACTGGAACAGTTTTTCACCATTGAAACAAGAAACACTGATCCGAATTTTCCCTGGAACCTCGAAAACGCGCCCATTCAACTAAAAACAAAAGGCAAAAAGATCCCTTCCTGGGTTTTGTATAATGAAATGACCGGACAAGTGCCTTACAGCATCACCTACCAACTTGAAACCGAAACGGAAGAAGATATTATACTTGTGCCGTATGGATGCACTCAGCTTAGAATTTCACAGTTCCCGGTTGTAAGCAAATAAACCGGAATTCTAAAAAATTCACCGGAATGTTTATAAATTCTGCGAGTAAATAATACCACCCCGCATACAAATTTCAAACCGGCGACGTGCCGGTTTTTTTATGCCCGTTAAATGCTTTAATTTCCTGCCTTTAGCAACCACAACCGACTGAACAACTTATGCTGCATGAATTCATCGTATACATCGGGATCATTCTTCTGATCCTTTTCCTGGTTATGCTTTCGGAAAAACTAAAAGTAGCATATCCGATCATTCTTGTATTAGGTGGTCTCGCTGTGAGTCTTATTCCCGGAATACCAGAGGTTACCATTAACCATGATATGATCTTTGTGATCTTTCTGCCACCACTGTTATATGAAGCCGCGTGGTATACCTCGTGGAAAGATCTCTGGAAGTTCAGGCGTGTGATCAGCAGTTTCGCTTTCCTGATTGTAATAGTCACATCGCTTGTGGTAGCGCTGTTTTCAAGTTATATGATACCAGGATTCACGCTGGCTCTGGGTTTTCTCCTGGGAGGTATTGTATCCCCACCCGATGCTGTTTCAGCAACTTCAGTACTAAAATATGTGAAGATCCCAAAGGCGCTCTCAACAATTATTGAAGGAGAAAGTCTGCTCAATGATGCCTCATCACTGATCATCTTCAGATTTGCACTTGCTGCGGTGATTACCGGGACCTTCAGTATCGGCGATGCTTCGGTTGATTTTTTGAAGGTGATAATCTTAGGGGTGGGTGCCGGTGTAGCCATTGGATTTGTCTTTTACGCGATACACAGGTGGTTACCAACAAATACGAATGTCGACATTGTACTTACGCTCACGGCTCCGTATGTTATGTATATCGCGGCGGAATCTTTTCATGTTTCAGGTGTGCTTGCTGTTGTAAGTGGCGGACTCTTCCTTTCATCGAGAAGTCACCTGATTCTTAGCCACAGGAGCCGGCTTTCAGGCGCAAATGTCTGGTCAACGCTGGGCTTTGTGTTAAATGGATTGGTATTTATCCTGATAGGCCTCGAACTTCCCGTGATACTTCGCGAACTCGGTTCTACCGGGATAAATCTTGCGATCAGGTATGGTATCGCTATCACAGTTGTACTTATTGTAACGCGGATACTGTGTACATTAGGCTCCTCAGTATTCACAGTATTCGCCAGCAAATTTATCAAGGTAGCTGTTGAGAGGCCAGGCTGGCGCGGACCGCTGGTGATCGGCTGGGCTGGTATGCGTGGCGTGGTTTCTCTCGCGGCTGCATTATCGATACCAGTTTATGCAAGTCAAGGAGTACTGTTTCCCCAACGTAACCTCATACTCTTTATCACGTTCATCGTGATACTCCTTACACTGGTTGTTCAGGGTCTCACGCTGCCATGGGTAATCAAAGTATTGAAGGTGGGAGATGAAAACCAGGAACTGACAACAGCACAGAGTGAAACTTATGTTCGTACACAGATCGCACAACAGAGCATGGAATATCTCAGGCAGAAACATGGGAGTAAAGTCGATTCAAATGTGCCGCTGCAGCATCTCGTGAAAAAAATAAAATCAGATGCTTCTCCCGCTGATGATAATGTTGCCGAAAAAGAAAAACATAAATTTGCCGAGGTATACCTCGACCTTCTTGAGCAACAAAGATTATGGCTGGCAGAGATTGATAAAAATCCTGAGATCGAAGATGCAGTGATCCGTCGTCATCAGTCACTTGTTGATCTTGAAGAAGAAAAAATCTCAGTGAGATACCTGAATTCGGAACTGCGTTCCTGATAAATGCTAATTAAGAAATGTTTGAAAAGATAAATGCCCACGCATCGCAATGTGCTAATTTCTCGGCAACCGAATTCGAGATCTTCAATGCCCTGCTCGAGATCAAAAAGGTTCCAAAGAAAACCATGCTTTTGCAGGAAGGCGATATCTGCAATTTTGAAGCTTATATCAATAAGGGTTGCATCCGTTCTTACTATCTTGACGAAAATGGTTTTGAGATCACTTTGCAGTTTGCGATTGAAGACTGGTGGGTAAGCGATATCACCAGCTTTCATGATCATACACCTTCCAATATGTTCATTGAAACGCTTGAAGATTGTGAACTGCTTTGTCTTAGTCCTGCAAAAAAAGACCTTCTATTACAACAGGTGCCAAAATTTGAAAGATTCTTCAGATTGCTGGTTCAACGTCATCTTTCCGCAGTACAAAAACGATTGTTTCATACCATCGCCTGGTCGGCCCAGGATCGATATCTTGATTTTATCTGCCACTATCCTGCTATCCCACAAAGGGTTCCGCAACACTATATTGCCTCTTACCTGGGCATTTCGCCTGAGTTCCTGAGTAAGATCAGGTCGAAGTTGTCTAAATCGCAGCACTAATTGTAGTTCTTAATCTAGTTCAATGGACAGGTGGCTGCTACTCCTGAAATTTGTGTCATAAAATAAAAACACATGACAAACAAGATAGCAGGCCTCCACCACATCACAGCGATAGCAGGCGACGCAAAACGAAATCACCAGTTCTATACAGAAGTTATGGGTCTTAGACTCGTAAAGAAAACCGTAAACTTCGATGATCCCGGTACATATCACTTCTATTATGGAAACGAGTCAGGAACACCAGGTACTATCCTCACGTTCTTCCCATGGGAAGGAATTCGTCAGGGTCGCGCGGGAACAGGCATGGCAACTGACATCGGTTATTCGGTGCCTGCTGGTAGCCTTGAATTCTGGCAGAACAGGTTCAAAGATTTCAAAGTAAAAACCGATCCGCTTACTGAAAGTTTTGGTGAGCAAATTCTGCCTTTCCGTGATCCGGATGGTTTACAGATCAGGCTGGTGGTTCCTTCCTCGGATGACAAACGTATTCCATGGCAGACAACCCAGGTGAATGCTGATGTTGCAACGAAAGGTTTTCACAATGTTGTGCTGACTTTGAAAAAAGCAGAACCAACAGCAGAAATCCTCACCGATATTCTTGGGTATCGTTTATTGAAACAGGAAGGAAATAATTTTCGTTTCATAAATGATGAGGTTGATTCTGCAGCGATCGTTGATATCATTGAATCATCTGCACAACCTGCAGGCATCAACGCAGGTGGTACCAATCACCATATTGCCTTCAGGGTTCATAACGATGAGATCCTGATGCAGTATCGCGAAAAAGTATTGTCGGCTGGTTTGAATATCACACCAAAGATCGACAGGGATTATTTCTATTCATTATACTTCCGCGAACCAGGCGGTGTATTGTTTGAGATAGCAACCGACAACCCAGGCTTCACCAGGGATGAAACATTGGATCAGCTTGGTACCGCGCTTCGTTTGCCAAAACAATACGAAGGTTCAAGAGACAAGATCGAGAAAATGTTACCGGCACTTTAAAATATACACAATGAACAATCTGATCACAGGCATACACCATGTAACGGCAATCACATCTGCAGCCCAGACCAATCTCGATTTTTACGGGGGTGTGCTTGGTTTAAGACTTCTCAAACAAACCGTAAACTTCGATGCAAAAAACGTGTATCATTTTTATTATGGAACCATACCGGGAACACCGGGTTCTGTGATCACGTTTTTTCCTTACGCAGGATTAACACCCGGAAGACATGGCAAGGGGATGCTTAATACAACAACATTTTCAGTGTCGGCAGACTCGATATCGTATTGGGAAGACAGATTAAAGAAATATGGTATTTCGTATAAGCCTCTCCGTGAGCGATTCAAAAACGAAGTGTTTATCTATTTGGAAGATACAGATGGATTGGGTATTGAGCTTGTGTTCAACGATAACGATCAGCGGGAAGGCTATAGCAATGGGTTTGTTCCCAAACAGCATTCCATCAAAGGAATCTATAATGTTGAGATCTGGGAGGAAGGGTATGAGAGAACCGGTGCCTTGCTTACCATGCAGCTTGATCATAAGTGTATAGCACAGGAAGGAAACAGGTATCGTTATGCTGTGAAAGATGAACCTGGTAAGTATGTTGATCTTGTCTGTACACCCGAATCGCTGAAAGGGCTTGCCGGCAGCGGAACTGTCCATCATCTTGCATTCAGCACACCTGGTGCTGAAGAACAATTGAAACTGAGAGAGATTCTGGTGAACAGATCACTAAACGTTACGCCCGTACTCGACAGGAACTATTTTACATCTTTATACTTCCGCGAACCAGGTGGTGTACTGTTTGAGATCGCAACTGCCGGCCCGGGATTCACAGTAGATGAGGAAGAAGCACAACTTGGCACAGCATTAAAATTGCCTTCACAGTTTGAAGCAGAAAGAGCATTCATCGAAGCTTCACTTCCTGTGGTGGATTTTGATAAAAAAAATTTCAATTAAGATTATGCACACGAAGAAAATAATAAAATCCGGTAAGGATCTAAAAGTAGCAAAAAAAGCAATGATCATGATTCATGGTCGTGGGGCAAATGCGGAAGACATACTTGGCCTATCACAGTATCTTGACGTAGCTGACTTTGCTTTGCTTGCGCCACAGGCAACAAACAATACCTGGTATCCGCAATCATTTATGGCGCCGGCCTCATTGAACCAACCATGGCTCGATTCAGCGATAGATATTATAGATCAGACTGTGAAAGAAATTGAAGCTGCTGGTATATCCGCATCCTCCATCTACTTTCTTGGATTTTCTCAGGGAGCTTGTTTAACCCTTGAATATGTAACAAGGAACGCTAAAAAATATGGTGGTGTGATTGCCTTTACAGGCGGTCTTATAGGTGATAAGATCTATCGTGAAAACTACAACGGTGCATTTGAAGATACGCCAGTATTTATAGGCACTTCCGATCCTGATCCACATGTGCCGGTTACAAGAGTTTATGCTACAGAAAATATCCTGAAAGAAATGGGCGCGAAGATTGATTTAAAGGTTTACGAAGGAATGGGACATACAATTGTTCAGGATGAGATTCTCGGAGCATTAAGGGTTCTGGCTTAACGCCGGACCCTTTCCCTATTCTACCACGCTGATCATCGCACTTTTTACCACAACCTCTCCATCCCGGTTCTGTAAATATGTATTGCCAACCGTTTTTACTTCACGCGCGAGATAAGCCTCTATTCCATACCCGGTATTATATTGAAATATATTATTCCTTACAGCG
>JBEVNF010000123.1:0-4166 GCA_040508255.1 Flavitalea sp. | reverse complement strand
CAACCAAGTCCACCACTGAATTCCTGACAAGTTGATTCTACCTTTCGATACTTTTAAACATAGCTGTATGAATAAATCTTTCTTATATCTTATCATCCTGCTTCTTTCTCTGACATCTACAGAAGCGCAGACAATCACAACTGAAACCCTGCTCCAGGAAATCACCAATACCTCTGCCATGGCTGTAACACCATCTTACACCATGAAGCAGGCCAGCAGTTATGATCGTCGCTCTGTTTCCGTCGATAGCGCAGGCTGGTACGCCAATACAGATCAGAATCAATTCATACGCGAAGAAAATATTAATGGAAGAACAGAAAAGGTGATGATGGATGCAGATGGTCCCGGTGCAATTGTGCGTTTCTGGTTAACCACTACCATTAAACCGGGGAAAATCCGTTTCTATCTCGACAACTCAACCACACCTGCAATTGAAACCTCAGGCTACGATCTTATGAGAGGTGGCCTCAACCTCGGGCCTGCTTTGTTGAATCCACATTCAAGCTATGAAGAGAATGGTAAGGGTGGCAACACCATGTACTTCCCGATCGCTTATCAGAAACACTGCAAGATCACATTGGAACTACCAGATTCAAACGCTATCAAAGCAGCACACTACTACCAGATCAACTACAGAACTTATTTAAAAACATCAAAGATTCAGACCTTCAAAAAAACGGATCTTGAAACCTATCGTGATGAGATCAACCGCGCAGAAGGTTCATTATGGAACCCTCCCGTTATTAAGGATCTCGCAGCCGCAGGATTAAACACATCGACCAAAACTGAAAATATTGAAGCAGGGAAAGAAGCAACTTTGAAACTAAAAGCGTTGACAGATAAGGCTGCCGAAGCTATCCAGGCCATAGAAATAAAAGTCACTCCTTCCGATCAATCAAAAGTCGGAGAACTGTTACGCAAACTATTTCTGAAAATTGAATTCGATGGAGAACAAACCGTATGGTGCCCTGTTGGTGATTTTTCGGGTAGTGGATACGGTGGCAAAAAGATCAAAAGCTGGTATCGCGATCTTGACAGCGGTGCCACAATTACAATCAGAAGTCGTTTTATGATGCCGTTTAAAAAGACGGCCAACATATCATTGGTCAATCAATCTTCAACATCAGCAAATACTGAACTTACTGTTGCGCAGGATAAATGGAAATGGACAGCAAACACCATGTACTTTCACACCACCTATAAATTTGAAGAAAATATCCGCGATGCAAAATGGGACTGGAACCCCGCCAAACCTGCAAAAGGTGACACTGCAGCACCAATAGAATGGAATTTTATCGAGATCAAAGGTGGAGGCGTTTATGTTGGAAATTCACTTGCTGTCGATAACCACATGCAAACCTGGTATGGCGAAGGAGATGCAAAGGTTTGGATAGATGATGATAAATTTCCTTCGGAGTTTGGAACAGGTCTTGAAGATTATTACAATACATCCTGGGCACCTGTTGTGCTGTATCAGACACCATTTGCCAATGCACCACGTGCGGATACACCGGGCTCATTTGGACATAACACATTTACAAGAACAAGAAACCTTGATGGTGTACCATTCAAAAAGTATTTCAGATATGACCTGGAAATGCTCAGCTGGGATGGCGGCACCATTGATGCCGCAGCGGTAATATATTGGTATGGATTACCCGGTGCCAGAGTTTTACGCTGATCAGGAAAATGGAAGTATGATATAGAACCTGGTTCCAACGCCAGGTTCACTTTCCGCGGTGATCCTGCCACCGTGATTCAGTACAACCTTCTTACTTAAGGCCAGTCCAATACCCGTTCCTGCATATTCAGAACGGTCATGCAGTCTCTGGAATATGCCAAAAATCTTTTCGCTCTGAAGTGGATCAAAGCCAATTCCATTGTCAATCACAACTATTTCGCAGTACTTCAGATCCCTGTTCAATCCTCCCGGCAATTCATCCGCGTCCAGCACCCGGCATGTAATTTCTATCACCGTATTCACTGCTTCGCGTGAAAACTTCAAAGCATTGTTAAGCAGGTTATAGAACAACTGATGCATCTGTTGCGGAACAGCTCTCAGAACAGGAAGTTTTGCAACAGTAATCGCAGCATTTTTTTCAGTGACCATCAACTCAAGATCACTCTTTACATTTTCAACCACGGCATTCAGATCAACATCAGCAAATAATTCTTCCCGGCTGAGACTTGCAAAATCAAGTACATCCTGCAACGCAATACTCATTCGGCTTGCCGAGCTGACAATTTTATCAAAGTATTTCTTATTCACATGATTCAATGACTCATAACCATCCTTCTTTATTCTTTCTGCAAAAAGAATGATCTTTCGCAGTGGCTCCTGCAGATCATGATGCGAAACATGTGTAAACTGTTCAAGCTCTTCGTTACGGATCTGAAGCTCTGCTGTACGTTGACTTACTTTTGATTCAAGCATTGCTTCTGCCTGTTTCAATTCAGATATATCCCGCGTTGTTCCGGCTATCGATTCAACCTCACCGTTCTCATTGATAACCGGCACAAGAATATAATCGTACACTCTCCGGCCCAACTCAGCGTGTGGAAACGCAACCTCACCACGGATAGGTTGTTTGGTAACCATGATCTCATCGATCTCACGTTCATGCATCTGCGCATGCCATTCCTCATAGCCATTTTCGCGAAGGCCTTTTCCAACCGAATCTTCCCAGGTCTTACCCCACATACGCAACAAGGCTTCGTTCACATAAGTGAAACGATACTGCGGATCAAAAACATACAACAGATCCAACGTGTTATTTGCAATAGCATCATAGGTTCTTTTCTGGCGTTCAATATCTCCCTGGATCTCTCCAACTTTCTTTCGCGACAATACCTGCTCGGTTACATCCTGCCCAAGCGTCATCACTCCGGATATGGTTCCATCCGGTTCGCGATAAGCCTGGTACACAAGATTGAGATAACCTTCTATTGTATCATGACCGGAGTTGACGGTATAAACCTGGTCGTATAAATAAATGGGCTGACCACTTTGCATTACACTTTCATAGATCGGACGAAATGTTGATTCAGTTTCCGGTATTATGGAAAACAGTGGCTTATTGATGATCTCTGATGCTGTTCTCCCGATCAGTTTACCATAAGCGTCATTTACAATAGTTACCACATGATCCGGGCCGACAGTTACTGCAATTGCCACGGTAGCATCGCGCACCAGGTTTTGGAATCGTCGCTCACTTGCTTTCAAAGCAGACTCTGACTGTTTTGCCTGTTGCTGATTCCGGACCCACTCTATTACAATGCCTGTAGTTCCTGAAAGCAAACCAACCATTGCACGATCTTCTGAAGTCGGTTCCTGCGGTGCAGGATAATACAATGCAAATGTTCCCAGTAATTGTCGCGATGAAGAAAAAACCGGTATCGACCAGCATGCCCGTAACCCGTTTGAAATAGCTACGTGTTTGTAATTTTGCCAGGCAGGATGCGTTTCAATATCACGCACCACAATTTCCTTGCGGGTAAATGCTGCGGATCCGCATGAACCCTGATCTGGTCCGATTTCAATACCATGTACCTGCCTGTTGTAGTCATCAGGCAAACCGGGAGCGGCACCATGGTGCAGGTGTTTGCCATCAGGGCTCACAAGGAGAATCGAGGCTTTGGGATTACCAATCGAACCCTGTTCGGCAGTAGTGGCAATACGTTCGAGGATCTGAGACAGGTCAGCCCCACGCAATACGAGTTCCAACGCCTCTTTCTGACCCGCCAGGATGGCCTGCAGCCGACGACTTGCACTGGTATCGGAACCAGAACTACCTGCACCTGAATATACCTGCGATGAATTCATAGAATATAAATATCGAAAATAACAAAAATGACTTTAAGAAAAACATGTCCGGGTATTCTCTGCTATTACGATACCGACTTCATCTTCGTAACAACCTTGCGGTGTTCCCTTCCCCATTTAATCATAGCAGCGATCACATTACCAAAGGACCGGCAATGTTCTGTAGGCGAGTACTCCACAGATACCGGTATATCATCATACACTGTTCTTTTAACCAGCTTATTCATCTCCATATCTTTGAGTTCCTTCGACAACATTCGTGTAGTTATCCCCGGGATGCTTCGTTCTATTTCACGGAAACGTGTATTGCCGTTACACAAAGAATTGATAATGGGTATTCGCC
>JBEVNF010000018.1:0-8427 GCA_040508255.1 Flavitalea sp. | reverse complement strand
GAACGGTTGATCAACCGGACGTGGAGGCAGTGGAATATAAGTATCAACAGCTTCCATCAGTTCGGTAACTGCATCAACCCATTTTTGCTCACCAGCAAGTGCGCCGGTAGCAGAACCTTTGATGATTGGTGTGTTGTCACCGTCGAAACCGTAGAAGCTAAGAAGCTCGCGGATTTCCATTTCAACCAGTTCCAGCAATTCCGGATCATCAACCAGGTCAACTTTATTCATGAAAACAACCATACGTGGTACACCAACCTGGCGAGCCAACAGAATGTGTTCTTTTGTTTGCGGCATTGGACCATCAGTAGCAGCCACAACTAAGATAGCACCATCCATCTGAGCAGCACCGGTGATCATGTTCTTCACATAATCAGCGTGACCCGGACAGTCTACGTGAGCGTAGTGACGATTGTCAGTCTGATATTCCACGTGAGCTGTGTTGATCGTAATACCTCTTTCCTTTTCCTCTGGTGCAGCATCAATTTCATCATACTTTTTCGCCTGCGCATAACCCTTTGCAGAAAGGATCGTAGTGATCGCAGCAGTTAAAGTAGTTTTACCGTGGTCAATGTGACCGATGGTTCCAACGTTGACGTGGGGTTTATCCCTCTTGAAAGTCTCTTTTGACATCGTTATCTGTTTTTAGTTGTGTGTGTGTTTATTGATCATCCGCCGGGGCGCGATGATTTGTTTAATATTCGGATTAATTATCCTGAGCCGTTGATGAGAATCGAACTCACGACCTCTTCCTTACCAAGGAAGTGCTCTACCACTGAGCTACAAAGGCTTTTTCAAGTCATGACCAGTGGTATTTAAGCGAGTCAAATACAACAGCTGATCTCTGACTTCTTTGACTTGACTGTCTGTTACTGAGCGGGAGACGAGGCTCGAACTCGCCACCTATAGCTTGGAAGGCTATCGCTCTACCAAATGAGCTACTCCCGCTTGAATTTTCTTTTAAAGAACTGTGACCCCGAAACAACATTTCTCACAGCCGAATCCGCAAATTAGGGAATAAACCGTGAGAATCATTAAATCAATGTGGGCAGGAGTGGATTCGAACCACTGAAGTCGAAGACAGCGGATTTACAGTCCGCCCCATTTGGCCGCTCTGGAACCTGCCCAAAAAACATGATTAGAGCCAGTGGAGGGATTCGAACCCCCGACCAGCTGATTACAAATCAGCTGCTCTGGCCAACTGAGCTACACTGGCATTTTTTATTCTCTTCCATCAAAAAAACCAAACCGATTTTTTATCAGGTACTCATGTTTCAAAAGTCTGTAAACCAATATCACAAAGAACATTTGCTTATCTTTCGATAGCCCCTGTAAATTTTGGGAAGGCAAAGGTAATCGAATTTGTGTAACAGAAAAATTTCAATGAAGTTTTTTTTAAGCAAACATGCAGTATTTCAACAGAATGGAACCGGTTACAACAAAGCCCATGGTCAGACAACATTCCCACAAACAAAAAAACCTCCCGAAGGAGGTTTTGAATATATTTTTTAGGCAACTTTTTTCTCTTTTTTTCTTTTGATCTGAATTGTCAATTAATTTAGGGCGTAATAAAACGACTCTTCAAATGATTTGGATGAAGCCTTTACAAAAAACTGTTGGCGCGGAACCTGCACTCTTATCTCTGCAATCTTATCCTTAATAGTGTGAACGACATTATCAAGTTTCAGGAACACATCAACCTTAATAATACGATCATGGAATGTAGAGATTTTTTGCAACTTCTCACTGACATAGTTAGTCAGTTTGCTGTCCGCAGTAAACCGTACAGTCTGAATGTTAACGTTCATAACTTTCGCAATTTTAACAGTGAAACAATATTTTAAAGAACTTAAAATTTCTGTGAGAGAGAGCCGTATCAGATGTATTTCAACACCCTCGCGGTACGTGTATGAAGTTAACAAACCGATGGGGTATATCCAAATAAAAAGTGTCAGAAAACTGTTCAGATTTCAGGCTTTCGGATGAGCCTTCTTATGAATGTCTTTCAGCTTCTGAATAGAGTTGTGTGTGTAAATCTGGGTAGAGGATAAACTTGCATGACCCAGCAGTTCTTTCACGGCATTTATATCTGCCCCGTTGTTGGATAAATGGGTGGCAAAACTATGCCTGAGTATGTGCGGGCTCTTTTTATCACTGGTGGTAATGAGCGACAGATATTTCTTCACCACCAGGTACAGATACTTAGGATACAACTGTTTACCCTTCTCACTCACAAGCAAAACACGCCCGGAGTCTGCACCAAACAGCCTTCTCTTCTCAGCTATATACTGTTGTATTTCTTTTACAAGCGAACTACTCACAGGGATCACCCGCTCTTTATTCCCCTTACCTAATACCTTGATCGTATTTCCCGCAGCGTTCACCTGCGTCTCCTTAAGATTCATCAGCTCACTCAAACGCATCCCGGTATTATAAAAAATTTCAACCAGCAAACGATCTGTTTTTCCACCAAATGTGCCAGGAAACTCAACATCCTTCATCAGGGTTCCCATATCTTTCTCTTCCACATAAGATGGCAACCGCTTCGCAATCTTAGGCGCTGAGATGTTGGTAAGTGGCGTTTGCGAAACCGCCCCTACCCTCAATAAATATTTATAAAAGGAACGAACCGAAGACAGTTTCCGGTTAATAGATTTGGCAGTAAGCTTTTGCTCCTTAAGGCCAGCCAGCCAGCTGCGTACATAAGAGGAACTGAAATTCAAAGGATCAACTTCCTCAAACTGCTTCGCGACAAACCCGGAAAGCTGCAAAAGATCTTCCTGGTAAGCAGTAATGGTATGCTCCGAGTACCGTTTCTCGAACCGGAGGTAATCAATAAACCCATTTATGGCATCGCCACTGTGCCTGATCATAATTGCTCACAAGTTAGGCAAAAACAAAAAAAGTCATCCCGCAACATGCGGAATGACTTTATATAAAAGCGATATAATAACCGTAACAGGAGTTATTTTTCGATCTCACCGGTAGCAAGCTTCTGCTTGTAAACCGCTTTCAGCACTTCTCCACGACGCTTAACAGACTTCTTGGTATAAGACTGACGCTCACGAAGTTGCAAAAGAACTTTTGATTTCTCAAATTTCTTCTTGTACTTCTTGAGCGCCTTGTCAATGTTTTCGCAGTCTTTTGAATCAATGATCAACATAATATGATACCTCCTTTAATTCTTTAAGGAGTGCAAAGATAATACAACCATTCTAAATTTAAAACAGATTTTTACGAAATTTGAAAAATGTTTACAGGTATTATCGAAACGACCGGACTCATAGAATCCGTAACCAGGGAACAGCAAAATGTGATCTATTGGATCTCCTCCCCTCTTTCGGACCAGTTTAAAATTGACCAGAGCGTATCTCATAATGGAGTGTGTCTTACAGTAGACCAGCTGAAGCCCGGTCAGCACCGTGTTACCGCGGTGGACGAAACTTTGAAGAAAACGGATCTCGGGCAGTGGAAAGCAGGCGATAAGGTGAATATTGAAAGAAGTATGCTGATGAATGGCAGGTTGGACGGCCATATTGTTCAGGGTCATGTGGACACTGTTGCTGAATGTGTTTCGCGTGAAGATCAGGCAGGAAGCTGGCTGTACCGTTTCCGGATCCCAACAGGCTTTGCTACCCTAATCATCGAAAAAGGTTCGATTTGCCTCAACGGAATCAGTCTTACAATTTTCAATATCACTGATACAGAATTTTCAGTGGCCATCATACCTTACACCTTTGAATTTACCAATCTGCAACAGATCGTGGCGGGGCAAACCGTGAATATTGAATTTGATATGGTAGGCAAATATATCAACAGGATTCACGGAAACAGGTAACCACGGATCAACGGGAGAACTTCCGGAGCGATTGATTATCCCAATACCAAACCTGGTCCTTTTCATTCAGATCATACACAACAGGTGGCTGATCGGGAACATCAAAATTGTAACCGGTTAGTTGCCGGTTCCACAATTTTGCTGAGGGAGAAAATATCACCGAATCATTTCTCAACACCGGGAATATTGTTCCAGGCAACGATTTTTGTTCAGCATTATTCAGATAGTTAACCGCCGTAACAGCCACGGTATCGATATTCCTTACTAGCAATACATCCTCCAGCACATTCCTGAATATATAGGCCCCCCGAAACTCTCCCGGAACATTACAAATATACACCCGCTGCCCTTGCTGCCGCAAGCCCTGAAATGTATTCAGAAATTCTTTACCTTTTGCAGATGCAATGATCCAGTTCTTATTATTAGTCTCGAGTGAATAGACATAGTACAGACCCAAAACACCAACAACTATCAGCCGCAACGTTCCGTTTATGGTGAGCCGGGTAATAAAAAAAGCAAGAAAGCAACAGAAGAATACCGAAGGAAAATAAAGCAAACGATCACCTTCTGAAGTCCGGGTGCTTACCGGAAAATATGCAGGTATCAAAAGCGTGATCAAAATGATTGCCAGCAAACTATTTTCAGCAAGTATCGAACCAGTATCATTTTTCTTCCTCGCGAGAAACCGGTTAACAAGATACAGTCCCGTCAAACCCGCAACCAACAAAGACATCAACGCTGAACTATCGGAAGGCGAAACTATGAGTCTGCCCAGCGCTTTAAAAAAATTCAGGAAATAATTTTTAATTTCGGCTTGCCAAAGATCAAGCCTGTATTCACCGGTTACTGATCCGGCAAACTGCAAACGGCCAAAGAAGTAAAGCACAATTACCAATAATGAAATCACAAACCATACAGCTAATTGCTTTAGAGAATCTCCACGCAATCGCGCAACAATTAAAATTATAAAAGGAAGTATAATTATGGATTCATAAGCCTGAAGACCCACAAAGAAAGCAAAGCCTGCCAGTACACTCCTTTTGACAAATGACAAACTGCTGAGTACAATTATCAAAGCAACAAGCGCAAACAATGTTGCAAACGAAGCCCCGCGACCGACAATCCATACAACACCTTCGTTATGAAATGGAAAACATATGAATAATAATCCGGCAAACCAGGATAACCCAATTGAGGGTGGTTGTTTTGTAAACAAAATCTGAAATTTTGAAAACAGGATATATACTAATACGCCATTCGCTGTATGAACTATCAGATTTGTGAGATGAAATAAAAAAGGATTCGCGCCTGCAATCTTATAAGTTATGAAAATGCTCAGATCAGATAATGGGCGGTAAAAACCATTTACAAAGATCTTCCCTTGTACCCCGGCGCGATAAAGTGCACGGAAATCATCGGCTGAAAAATCATTGAAAAGCGTTCTGCCATACAATAACAAACCAACACCAAGAAACACCAATAGTGGTCCTGTAATTTTCTGCCAGGCTTTTGATTCAGCTAATGACATTGATGGAGCAAATTTTATTAAAGATAAACTACGTTGCCGAAGCTTCATGATCAAAAAAAGAGGCTGATCCAAAGACCAGCCTCTTTCAATCTGATTTTAATATTGTTTATCTCATCAGGTACATCTTACCATAGCCATTGTTAAAGAACTTGTCGGTATTGTCACCTTCAGATTTGTACTTATCCATCGATTTACCATTCAGAGAAGTTACAACCCTGTACAGGTAAACACCGTTAGCAAGTTTCTGACCATACTGATCAGTACCATCCCATTTGAATTCAGTGATGTTGCGGCCTATACGGATAGGACCGAGTTCATTCATGGTGATCTCGCGAACGATCTTACCGGTAACTGTCAGAATCTGGATCTTCATATTCTGCGGTATCTCACTTCCCGTCAGTGTGAACACAAACGCGGTTGAAGTACTGAAAGGATTCGGATAGTTCAGAAGATTTGAGATCATTGGTTTTGAGATAACACGAAACGCTACCCTGAACTCAACTGATCCCGCTTTGTTTCCGCTGCGATCCTTTCCTTTTACGATAAGCTCATATTCATCTCCTTCCGGATTGATCTGTGTAAGGAAGGCAGGATTAAACTCGACTGAAGCGGTGTTATTATCACTGGCCGTGGCCGGTACAAACCTGAGTGTATCATTATCATAAGTGAATGTACGAACCGTATTATCAGGGAACCTGACCTGGATGGTTGCAAGTGCTGTATCATTCAGCAACAGGTATTTTGCATCATCCTTCAGTTTGATCTGGATCTTTGGTTTTGCTGAAACTATATCCCTGTTCAGAATATGCACGCCATCAAATGTTACATCCAGTACGGGATTCACATTGTCAGTTCTCACATATATATTCTTGTAAAGGAAGTTATTAAAGTGCGCCTGTTCAAGCTGATCGCCTTCCGGATTGAACTCAACAAACAAGGTGTTGATACCTGGATACAATCTGCTGTCAATGTCGAGAGCAACGCGAACGGTGTCATTAACGATCAGTGGTTTCTGACGTGGGATATCAATTACATGCGTCACGTTGCTTGCGTCAAGGATCGTAACTTTCACTCTCAGACTATCAAAAGGCAGATCGCTGATATTCCTGAACGCGATCGCAAGTTTAATAGGCTCACCTGCTTCAATGGTATCACGGGTGTCAATTGAAAGACTGTTTGTAAGACCACCTTCAGGCACTCCCTTATAGAATACGCGCCAGTATTTGAGCTGGTATGGTGTAAGATTGATGGAATCGACATTCCTCATTCTCAGTTTGAGGTAAGGGAATGCATTCGCATCAATTGCACTCAGATCAAAATTCTGCGTAGAACGATCAACAGATGCTACCACGAATTCATTGCTGTTCCTGTCAACACCAATTATTTCAATGTCCGGATTATCAGTGATTGGATTTTCCTGGCTCTCACCTCGCCAGATAAGTTGTCTCCACTCTTTGGCAGGACCAAACTGCGGCGAGGTCATATAACCTAGAGTATCCTTTGTTGGAGCAACTACCGGCATTACAATACGATCATTTGCACCGGCACTCAATCTGTAAACCGGGCTGAATGCAGGGTCGTTTTTCTTGTATACCATTGCCCAGCATTTAAGGCTGGTAACAGAATCTATTCCAAGGAAACCTGCAGAATAAAGCTTGTGATAAAGCGAATTTTCAGAACCATAAATTGATGTGTCTGCCTGCCATGTCGGAGGTGCTGTACCCTGATCGTAGTCGATCGAGCGGACCACAACAAAATAGCCGTCAGGTATTGCGTTCATAAAATTCACCATATCATTCCTTGTAGAAGGATACACATAGGAGAATTCGAAATTCCAGTTACGTGAAGCCGCGCAGTTTGCTGAACCACTATTATACAGGTACAGGTTATTACCTGCAGCATCAACGTTCTTCCACGGTTTAAAAGTTACCGGGTCAAATACGTTAAAGATCAGCGAATAACCAACACAGGCACTCTGTATAAAGTTGTTTTCATTTACAGACACACTGAAATCGGCATCGGCGGTTCCACTTGTGGGATAGATACCCTGCCTAACAAACAGTTCATTATTGCGCAAACCATATTGCCACTTACGTGTCGAATCTGCGAGCGTAAGCCGCTCGTTGGTTGTTTTTGTATGTTGAAAATAATGCGACTGGTTGAACCCGGTTTCTGTACCCGGTATAAATACAAATGATGAATTGGACCATTGGTATGCGCCTCCTGCAGAAGGCACAATTGAAACTCTCCAATAATAAACCATGCTATCCTGGAAAGCTATACCGGGAACGATCTCAACAAGCCCTCCGGGTGAATTGATTGTTTTGTTTACCAGCAAAGAAGAATTGAATTTCTCAGTTGTATCGATCTGGATCAGGTAATCGCGTGCTGCGCTGAATGGATTTGCAGTTGAAGCATATAATTTCTGATTCGGATCATTTACAATTGAGAATGCATAAGGGTAAACAGGACGCGCTTCATCTTCAAAAATGAAGAACTCTTTTGTTACCGTGTTGTTGGATTCAGATATCTCATCGATATTATTATCGGCATCAATAAAAATGGTAACCTTGTTCGTACCCTTGTCTCTCAGGGGAACAATCGGAATGATCAGTTCAACTGAATCAGCGAATGGTATATGTTTGATCCTGGATCGATAGATGATTTCCTGGGTATTGTTTGGATATTGGCGCTTGATCTCAAGAGTGAGAGAATCATTTGATGCGCGGCCAATATTCATCATCTTCACTTTCAACCTGAATTCATCCTCAGCAATTGAAATAAATGCAGGGTTCACGGTGATCAGCGATTCTTCAACTACATAATCAGGCTTTGACTGCTGGTTAACTCTTAACGACGGATCTCCATGAAAAGTAATTTCTTCCGCGTGAAGACGGGCATAGAAATCTGAGGTACCTGCTGCGTTGATCAGAGAACTGAGTGAACGTTGCTGGGTTTCTCCAAGTGTGCCAGGTGTTGACTCAGCAACAACATTATACAGACCGTTGAGGAAAAGATTAAGATAGTTTACAATACCAAAGTGAGTACTGGTGACGAAAGC
>JBEVNF010000010.1:0-3608 GCA_040508255.1 Flavitalea sp. | reverse complement strand
TCAAGCGAAGAACCGGGAGGCAACTGAATTACAGCATAGAACATACCCTGGTCTTCATTTGGAATAAAGCCTGAAGGAACAACGCCACTCAGGAAGTATGTACCCACGCAGAATGCTCCAAGAACACCCCAGGTTATTACACGACGATTCGCAACCAGTGCCACGAGTCTTTTATATCTTCTGTTCAGTCTGTTGAAACCATTATTGAACCAGTCGAGGAATTTTGTAACCGGACCTTTCTTCTTTGGTTTACCATGATTGTTTTTGAGCATCATAGCACAAAGCGCCGGTGTGAGCGTCAACGCAACAATACATGAAAGCATGATCGCCGTTGCCATTGTGATAGAGAACTGGCGATAGAAAATTCCAACAGGTCCTGACATGAAGGCAACCGGAACAAAAACTGCTGCCATCACAAAAGTGATCGCGATTATCGCGCCACTGATCTCATGCATTGCGCGTTTTGTAGCCTGGTAAGGTGTAAGATGGTGTTTCTCCATGTTTGCATGCACGGCCTCAATTACCACGATCGCATCATCCACCACGATACCAATTGACAGTACCAACGCAAACAAGGTGATCATGTTAACCGTGATGCCGAACATCTGCATAAACATGAAAGTGCCGATCAGTGATACAGGTACCGCGATAGCCGGGATCAGTGTTGAACGCAGGTCTCCAAGGAAAAGGAACACCACAATACCTACCAGCACAAATGCTTCTATCAATGTGTGCAATACTTTTTCTATTGAGGCATCAAGGAATGTTGATACGTCATAGCTGATCTCATAGTCAAGCCCATTGGGAAAGTTCTTTTTGATCTCCAGCATCTTTGCCTTTACATCCCTGATCACCTGGCTCGCATTACTACCATACGATTGTTTCAATACAATAGCAGCAGATGGTTTACCATTTAATGTTGAATAGATGTCATACATCGCAGAACCGAATTCGATATCTGCAACATCTTTCAGTCTCAACAACTCACCGTTTGGATTGGAACGCAGAACGATGTTTGCATAGCCGGCTTCATCATTGAAACGACCGGAATATTTCAATACATATTCAAATGCCTGTGAACGTTTACCGGAGCTTTCACCTGTTTTACCTGGTGAAGCTTCGAGTGACTGATCAGCGAGTGATTCCATGATCTCATCTGCAGAGATGTTGTATGCCAGCATGCGATCAGGTTTCAGCCAGATGCGCATCGCATACTCACGGTTACCAAGAATATCGGCAACACCCACACCATTCACGCGTTTCAGCTCAGAGGTGATATTAAGATCCGCATAGTTGAACAGGAACTTCTGATCCATATTAGGATCCTTGCTGAAGAGGTTGATGTACATCAGCATGTTTGATTCCTCACGGGTGATCTTTACACCTTCGCGTACAACAAGTGGCGGTAGTTTATTAGTTACAGAAGCCACACGGTTCTGTACGTTTACCGCTGCCTGGTTCGGATCTGTGCCAAGGTTGAAAACGATCTGTATACTTGCTTCACCATCGTTACCCGCATCTGAAGTCATATACTTCATGCCGGGTACACCATTGATGGCTCTTTCAAGTGGAATCAGTACTGCCTTTGTCATCAGCTCACCATTGGAGCCGGGATAGTCAGCAGTAACAGTAACTTTCGGGGGAGAGATCGCAGGGAATTGTGTAACAGGAAGACCTACGAGTGCCAGTAATCCGATGAATACGATCAATATTGAAATTACGATCGAGAGAACCGGTCTTTGTATAAATTGCTTAAACATCAGTTGAATGTTTTTGAAGATGAACCGTTACTCGGCATAAAGTTTCAGTTTTGACAGCAACTCTTTTGGTGCCACAAACTCTGGTATGATCTTGTCGTTTTCTTTTACTTTCTGTACACCGTCAAGCAAAACCTTGTCTGTTTCTTCAAGCCCGGAGATCACATACAGATCAGGCATTTCATTTATGAGTGTGATCTGTTTTGAATGCACTGTATTGTCCTTTCCGATAAGGAACACATAGGTTTTACCCTGGATCTCATAGGTTGCTTTTTGTGGAATGATAAGCGCGTTATGCATCGGTACGGTCATCTGCACCTTACCGGTTTCACCATGTCTCAAAAGCTTTTCGGGATTCGGAAACTTGGCACGGAAGGCTATGTTTCCGGTTTCACTGTTGAATTCACTTTCGATGGTTTCAACAATGCCCTGATGTTGTAACAGGGTGTTGTTTGCCAGCATGAGGTTTACTTTTGTAATGCCTTTATCTTTTTCGTTTGCTTTGTAGTCGAGATATTCTGGTTCCGAAACGTTGAAGTACGCGAACATCTGGCTGTTATCTGAAAGACTGGTCAGCAGATCACCATCGTCGATAACGCTTCCGACTTTTTTGGGAATACGATCAATGGTGCCATCGAACGGCGCGCGGATCTCTGTGAATGACAAATGTGTTTTAGCCAGTGCTACTGTAGCTTTTGCCTGGGCGAGTTTGGCTTCGGCCATAGCTAATTCGTTTTTAGAAACGATGTCTTTATCGCTCAGCATTTTTGTATTCTGAACTTCAATAACAGACGCTTTTTCTTCTGCTTCAGCCTTGTTTAGTTCAGCTTCAAATACTTTAGGCATAAGTTTAAAAAGAAGCTGGCCTGCTTTTACATTCTGACCTTCGTCAACATAAGCAGCCTGCAGAAATCCTTTCTCCAATGCACGGATCTCAATATTCCTGATAGAACGGATCTGTGATACATAGGATTTGGTGAAAGAAGTGTCCACTTTAAAAGGGGAGGTTACAGCATATTTTGCCACTTCTTCCTTGTGCTCTTCTTTTTCTTTGCAACTTGTAAAACCGATCATGGCGCATACGCCGGCGATCATTGCGAGTTTGTTCATGATAGATGTGAAAAGGTTATTTAATGGTTGCTGCACGACGAGTTAATCACGGGCAGTAGGTGTTTGAGAATAGGAATGGCAGCAAACGGAGATGGGAACGATGAATTGCCTGCTTGCTGCGATTGCAGAAGCCGGTTCAACGTGATGCAGCAGGACTATATCCTTATGTTACGAATTGAGATGTACCTGGAAGAACACAGATAGCCCAGGCTTTGAGAAAGAGTAGGGTGATCCTGATCAGGCTGATTCAGAATACCACCATAAATACAGGTGTAAACCAACACCGGAAGCGACTCGATAAACAGCTTGTTGACGCTGTAATGTTGTTTATCTTCCTCATCAAGGATCAGTTCATGCTGAGTTTCATCAGAAGTGTTCCTGACATCGCTTGAAAGATAATGGTGACTGGTTTCTTGTTTTTCTTTGAAAGAGTTGGTGAACGTCCTGGCATTGGTGCCGGCCATGACCTGCGGAGACTTCTCCCTCGTAGCCGCATAAGTGTGCGGCAAAAGAGTGCATAGGATAGCTATGAAGGTGATAAGAAGTCTCATTTCTGGGTGTAAATATAACACAAGTCGGCATAGACCCGAAACCCTTTCGTTAAATTTTATAAAAACTAAGTAGAATCCCGGGGTGGATGATGTGTGGGGGTGGGGATTGTGTCGCTGATTTTCCTTCGCAACACCTTTGCTCAAATTCATGAGATGGCTTGTTTTCGCTCGGAAAAAAGGCGCCATAATC
>JBEVNF010000035.1:0-3499 GCA_040508255.1 Flavitalea sp. | reverse complement strand
ACCCTCCGTACAGGAGATCATTAAATGCATCGAGACTTTCACCCAGCTTCCAGTCTTCCTCCTGCATGAATACGCGGTTGATCTCGCGGTAAAATGACGGAATATCCGTCATGTTATTTCCTTCGATACAGATCTTCTGCTTCATCTTTAAAATTAATGTCTGCCTGTTAAATTGCCAAGATATCAAATGCAGAAGGCTCTGATCACTCAGAGCCTTCAAGGGCTGGAACCAACTCATCAGATAAGTATCTAACTATATTTGATGAAGCTTGCTATTATCTTTTTCTTTTTGATGTTTGTTGTGGTAGCTGATGAGCTGTAAGTATTGACTTTTGATTTTTTGTTTACAATTCCTCCACCAGATTGCTGGATCACTGCTGTTTCTTCTTCAAGTCTCGTGATCACTGCGTCTGCACCTTTTGCTTTACCTATTTCGATCACCTTACGCTGCGTCGCCTCGATCGACCTGAGATCCTGATCGATTTCCATTGTGCCCATTGTGGTATATGGCTTTTTTACATCAGATGCATCAAAGTATACATCTACATTTTCGGTTGCCGGATAGGTTTTGCCAAAGTATGATGGCTTTGCGCATGCTGTCAAAAGAGCGATCGCAAGAAGTGCTACATAAATAATTTCTGTTGCTGCTTTCATTGTTTCAAATTTTAGTTAGAATATTTTTACTGCGACACCAAGCTGGGCCTGTTGTGATTTTGCTTTTCCTCCAATATCACTGATATCTCTGAATCCCCATGAATATCTGCCGTACACACTGAGTGCTCCGAGGTTTACCTCTGCGCCAGCCAGCAAACTAAAGTCTGTTGATTTGAACAACTGCTGACCATTCTCGAGAACTGTTTTATTTTTATTTGTAAGAAATGAAAATTGTGGCCCTCCGTATATGCTTACTATCGAACCTGGGAAGAGTTTTACAAGGACCGGTACACTCACATAATTGAGTCTTTTCCTTCCATTGAAGGCATTGTCAAAAATTGGACTCGCACCTTCCGCAACTTTTGTATTGGTCTGACTGAACAACACCTCAGCTTGCAGTCCAACAATTTTGTTGATATCGTATCCAACAAATCCACCGAACTGATATCCCAGCGCATACTTATCCCTGTAAGAAACACCGTCAATTTTGCTGAGATTTGCACCAGCTCTGGTACCAAGATGTAACTGTGCATTTACCTGCGATAAACTACCGAGTGCGATCATGCTGATTAAAAGCAATTTGATTTTCATAATTGTGAAGTTTTACTTTTGAATTGCTATCGAAATAGCGGTTATTAAAATTTTTATTTAAAATCTAAAAGTGGCTGTTGCATTTGAGCCTGGATTTAATACATAATCCGGAAGATTTAGGATTTCGACCCTGACCCTATTTTTATTCTTTGAAAGTATCCGACCAATAAACCGCTCTGATGGATATTCTGATGAATGAATTTCCACTCCCATCATAGCATTTATCCTTTTTAGATCTTTGCGCGCCACATCAAACTCGAGGATTGAATATTGTTCGTCAACTACAAGTCCAATGGTTTCTCCTTTTCGGATACTATCCCCGGTATTCACTCCTGTAGATGTTAATCTGCCGGAAGTTGTGGCATGAACACTCTCATGCAAACGTTCCTTTGATTTTTGAACAGAATCAAAAATCCTGGCAGGTGAGACTATGGCACTTTCCTCAGTTCCGGAAACGCTATTCCTTCGATTGCTCACATCAGGAAGAATGCTGATCTTCGCGATCCTATCGAGTTCAAATACAGATTGGCCCGGCTTGATCAGCCAGTCTTCCAGTACTCCATCCTGTGGAGCGACCAATCTGGCCGAACGGAAGTTGGTCACTTTTCCAGTGTATTCTGCAACCTTTGCAATAACGACTTCAGGCCCCTTGTTATCAAATGTTATAGCCGTTTCACTCACTGCTGTAGGGATGACAGGTATGAATTCATTGTCATGATTTTTTATTACAGGAACAGCAAAGGCGCATATTCCCAGCGCGGAAATCATACTAATAAGAACTATGTCTGTTCGCTTTTTCATGTCTCTTTGTTTGTGAGACCACAAAACTATATCGCATCCAATCCTGTCGGAAGTTGCACTTTGTTGAAAAGCACGAATCGACTTATGAAATGGACATTGGAAGGGTTGAACAGTAAGTGTTGTTCCAACGCTTTTATTAGTTAAATCGGATATGAAGTTCATATCGATAAATGTCCGTTTCGCATCCCCGTATGTCTTATTGAAAGCAACCCGGTAATCGTAACTCACTAAAACCATTAACTTTAAGAATGGTCATAAATATTCCAGTCAGAAAGCTGACGATCACTTCAGTAGTGACTTCAGTTATTTTTACCGGTCTTATCGGTGTTTTGATGCGGATCAATGTCGCGGTTGTTCCCAACTTTTATAAGATTATAATTGACACTTTCTTTTCTATTTGTCTCGTTGGGTTCGGTCACATTTTTATGCTCAGCCATGCAGTAAAAAAGCATCCGCGCTGGTCAGCATTTAAAACCGCCGCGTTTACCTATATTTTTACTTTTCTATTTGCCTGTGTATACACGATTACTGTTGAATTGCTCATTGATGTTATTTCTGATCCTGAAAAACTTGCGCATATGAAAACAAGGCAGGGTATGGGAGAGCAACTCCTTGGAGCAGCCATAATTACTTTGCTGGTGATTTTCTCACATAACCAGGTATTGCTGAGACAAAGAAGGATTGATGCTGAAGTTGCGCTGTCCGAAACAAAGGCGGCAAATGTGGAAGCAACGAACTTTGTGTTGCAGCAACAGATTCAGCCGCATTTTCTTTTCAATGCACTCAATGTTCTGAATGGATTGTACAAGCGTGATTATAATGCAGGACATACTTATATGCTGCATCTGGCCAATTTTTTAAGGGCAAGCTTGTCGAGTACGAAACAGAATGTATTGCCAATATCAGAAGAAATAAAAATGTGTAACGATTATGTCGCAATGCAGAAAATGAGATTTAATGAAGGCATACGCTTTGAAACGGGCGTTGATTCAAAATATTTATACGAAGGATATGTTCCGTCCTTTTCATTGCAGCCATTGATCGAAAATGCGATCAAGCACAATGAACTGACTTCTGAAAATCCTCTGAAGATCAGGCTTTATTCGGAGGATGGCTTCCTTTTTGTTACAAACAATCTCAGTCCGAAAATTTCTCCGGTTATGTCAACCGGGCAGGGTTTGGAAAATTTAAGGAAGCGTTACGAGTTATTATCAGGTGATAAGCTGCTGGTGCAAAGAGATAATGGTTTGTTTTCTGTAAGGTTAAAAATACTGAATGATGAATATCGTCATAATTGAAGATGAAGAAATTTCTGCGAAGGATCTTGCTGCTACGATCATGGAGATTGAACCATCTGTCAATATCCTTGCAACACTTGCTTCGGTGAAAGCGAGTCGCAGCTATTTTTCAACGCTTACTGAAAAGATCGATCTGATCTTCAGTGATATTCAGT
>JBEVNF010000029.1:0-4298 GCA_040508255.1 Flavitalea sp. | reverse complement strand
ACCGGCCACCATGGGCATGTGGGTTTTCTCATAGTAATCCATGTTGAAAGTTTTATCGACTCCATTGGGATAATGGATAGCTACCTTGAACATTCCTGCTGCTGGCGACAATGTTTCCTGATGGTTGGTCTGGCAGCTTGCCAGCACTATAACTAGAATGGTTGACAATCGTTTCATAATGGTGGTATGTTTGCTTGAAATTAGAAATTTTCGATTGGAATTATCTCAGAATCTCTTTGATATGCTTTGTATACTGTTCGTTCTCTGTAATCCCATTGTGGCCCTGTCCTTTCAATGTAATGAGTTTGTCTGTACTCTTAAATTGCTTTTCAAGTTTAAGTGAGGATCCGTAATAAATAACTTCATCGTGATCTCCATGAAATATAACGACAGGTGCTTTGCAGTTTTTCAAATATTCCGCGGTTTCGAATTTGTATCTAAGAAGGAACGATGGAAAAAATGGATACATTCGCTGCACAAGATCAGTAAATGTGTAGTACGGCGCCTGTAAAATCAACATCCTGGGCTTGTTAGCTGAAGCCAGCTTCGCGGCGGCGCCGGTTCCGATTGAGTAACCAAGAATTATTATACTCTCTTCATTGTACCGGGCTTTGATTTCGTTGTAGCCGTGTTGGACATCTTCGAAAAGGTCTGTTTGTCCGTTAACCACTCCTTCACTTTTACCGTAACCCCGATAGTCCAACATAAATAAATCGTAGTTCAGATCTGTGTAGGTTTTTGCAATCTCGCCCCATGTATCGAGTGCACCCGCATTTCCATGTAAATAAAATATAAGTCCCTTTGAAGAATCTGCCTTAAACAAAACAGAATTGAGATGGATCCCATCTGCTGTGATAATTGGTATTTCCTCAAACGACTGATTGAAATGAAATTTGTGATCGTTAGATAATTTTTGCGGGAAGAATATCAATTTCTCCTGGAAGAAATATAGCATAATACAAATCAGGATATACAATCCGGCTAATATCGCTATGATTGAGAAAATCATTTTTTTCATCAGGATTTAAATTATACCGTATGGTGTCCGTAATGCTGCTGAATTTGTAAATCTCTGAATCCTCCACTAAAACCTCTGATGTAAACCTTGCGGTTCCAAACAGTGCATCAGTAATATCTGGAGAAAAAGTTGGTGCGTTTTTGTTCGATTCGAGCCTCACTATTTTGACAGAACAGCTTTGAGATTGAGACGATCCGGTAATGCAAATTGTGTGTAAATGAATTAATTCCCCAGTAAAACAACCTTCGCATAATCTTATCGTTTAGGTGCTTCAGCTTTGCAGGTCCGCGTGAATCATCATGGCGTTTCGAAATGGTATCTTCTTCGATCCGAGATATCCACATACAACTTGAATGATTGTGTGCTGCCAAGCAGCAGGTTCAGATATTTTGCGGAATAATGTGTTATATCGGTTACATACTGATATTTAATCCCTTCATAAATTTTCTCGCATAAAAGATAACGACCGTTTGATTTGATAACCGGATCATTGCTGATTGTTGAACGAAGATGCATCGGGTATTCATCAACAGTTACATCAAGGATTTTGCAGTCATTGTTTTTTATGATAGTTAAATCACCGGACTCAAGGAGCCTGGCCAGGTCAGGATATATCCCACCTTTGATAAGTGCGTGACTTCTTTCATATTGTTTGGTGTTATCGAAAAACTCTCCGGCGAAAATCAAAATCATCATCATAGCTACCACGATCCAAAGGATAGGTGTGTAATTTTGATTTTGAGCGAAGATTGCCCAGGAAATCAGAGCGAAAGCAATCAGCATGGAAGCTACCCTGAACTTCGGATTTTTCATCATTCTAAAGTTTATCTGATGGGGCGAATGTTTATAGAGGATCCCTTTTGTTTGTAAGCTGTTCTGCAAGGCCAATCAAAATTCCCTCAGGGCAAAATAACTTTTGGATTAAGAAAGCTTGATAGTTCGAGGCGGCTATGACCATCAGGGGTTACCATCATTGCGATTTCAACCTTCTGATCACCGAGGCCGGTTACTTTTCCTGCCCATTCACCTTCTACAAAAGCGCGGCCTTCAAGGTTTAGTCCTAGTTCAGTAAAAAACCGGATTGCGGTATCAAGTGATTCGACTACTATACCCACATTGTCCATGCGGAGAAGCTTACTGTTTGCCATGATTTGCTACTTGCCTGGATTGAGTTTATGATAATAGATATAAGAAACCGCTAAGATCGCGAAGATGAGCAACGGGAAAAATGTTTGTGCATTAATGCCATCAACGGCTGCATGACTTATCGTAGCAAATATGAAGTCAAATCCAAATCCGGCATAGGCCCATTCTTTTACACGCTTAGGAAACTGCGGAATGATCAGAACCAGCACACCCAATACTTTGAAAACAACAAGCGCATTTCCGAAATATTCCGGGTATCCCAGGTGGCGAATGCCTTCTTTGGCCAATTCTGTTTGTGATGTAAGTGCAGGCATCAGGCCTTCGAATAATGCAATGATGATTGTGGCGATCCAGTAGATGATCTTATCTTTTTTCATAAGTATTTGTTTTAGGAGGATGTTCTATTAAATATATGATAATTCTACAACCTTCTTATCAATCCAGAGGAAAGGCTTCGAATTAATAATAAGTTGTGTAATGAAATTTATTACCGGTGAAATCAGTTTGTCAATAAGAACCGCCGTTATCAACACCAATGCCGCTAACAGAATTATCACGAGGAAGTACAATCCTAAGCTATCAAAGCTATGTTTCAGATCCGCTACAAAATCATAAACATATATCCCTATATATTGATTTTCATGCAGCAGGTAAACGGCAAGTGTAGATCCGGCAAACCAATTGATGATCTTTGATGACACACTGATCTTTGTGAAGATCAGGAAGAATACAGCAGAATTAATGATCAGGCCCAGACTATTGTAAGGATAGAAAAAATGCATGGCTATTTTGCCCGCGACCGGGACGTACATCTGCGAAAGAAAGATCACGAGGAACAGGAATGCATTCAATGAAAGATAAACCATGAAGATCTTCTTCGCGTCTATTTTAGCAGGTAGTTTAATAGCTGTTCTTATGTAATTCCCGAGATAATAGATCCAGATAAAATTCAAAGGATTTTTGCCATCGGAAATTGTTGGAGTGAACTGCCCGAATCCAAATGAAACAATACCAAGAAGAATTATAAACAGTAATTTGTTTTTATTCGATGCCCTTTCAAGTGGAATATTAATAATTGGAGCAAGGATGAACAGGCAGAGGTAAACAGGAATGAACCACCACCTGTTTGGAATAAATGAAAGTATCGCGTCCCTGATATTAAACAGATCCGGATTTAATAAACAACCTGCGCCAAAGATCAGCACTGAATAAAATGAACAATACAAAAAAACTTTAGTAAATCCCTTCAGTGAAAACTTTATACCCCAATATCCGGATATCAGCACAAAACAGATCACGCCAATGTGAATGACAGCGATCAGGGGCTTGGTTATGTAATCGAGCTCAGGTGAGGATGGAATAATGGCGTTGATAAAAAAATGGTAAATAACAATTATCAGCATTGATATTAACCTCAGCAGTTCAATGTTCGATTCCCTTTGTTTCTGATTACTCATGTTGATTGAATTTCTCCGTTGTTCAGGCTCTTAATCAAAAAGCATGCAAGTATGCAAAGGGTCGCTGATATTAACGTCATGATTATTGATCAACTAGTTCCGGCAAATCGCCGGCGAACTTTTCAATTATTTCAAAACATTTATCAATGATTGCATCCTTGTATTTAGATGTTACCTGGTCAAGGGCTCTGTCTTGTTCCATTAATGCCTCACTGCTCCATAACAGCCTTTCTGTGCCCACGGGAGAACCATTGAAATTGTCCGTATATTCGTTAAAAACTTTCAGATCAATGTTTGCAAACGTGCCATCAGCTTTTGCCCAGTAAATGATCTTATTCATTTTTACAGCACCCAAAGGCATCGCGATTTGATTCGAGATAATAGCGCGTGCATTTTTAACAAGTTTCTTTTTGTTGGAGTTTTCCGATTGGGACGTTTTTGACATTATATTGGATGAGTTTGGCTAGTTGATAAAGGTAATACTCACTTCTCCATTTTTCGATGCATCGGAGTATGTCTGTTTTATAACTGCGAAGTAATTGTTCGATAATCAGATGCTTCATCGCCTTCGTGCCAGATCTTAAGGAACTCATAATTGAAAACTATTTTTCGATTATGTAAACCTGTCAAGTGCTTTCTTAACACCATTTGTTATCATTTGACCATATCCGTCATCA
>JBEVNF010000567.1:0-7537 GCA_040508255.1 Flavitalea sp. | reverse complement strand
CATTGCAAATGAAAATGTAATAGGTGTTATCCGGCTTATCCGATAGGCAAGTATTGCTGCCATTGCCTCGTGAACCAGACGACCTTCGAACGGATAAACAAACAGATGGTAACCATCTTTTGTTTCGATATGTTCAACGAGCAGTTCGTTTTGTTTTGGAATATGTGAAAGCTTTTCCTGCAATTCAAACAAAGGTTGAAGAGCTCTCAGCTCAATATCTTTTGCGGAAGGAAAGCCCTGGTTAATATCGACCACTGCACCAACTGCTTCATCGAATTTTTTGCGAAGCATAAGGCCAAGGTTTGCAGAAAGCGGCATACGGCCGCCATTCCAGCTTGGTACGATCGATTTTTTGGCATTTGATTTTCTAACCTGTGCTGTCATTTCTTTGATGCCGATGAATTCGAGATTCCGGCCAGCCAGTGTGAACACATCACCAGGATTTAATCGCGAAATAAAATACTCTTCAATCACCCCGACAAAACCGCCGCTGAGAAATTTAACCTTGATCATCGCATCACTTACGATCGTTCCAATATGAATGCGATGCCGCATGGCAACACGACGATTGTTGATCTTATAAAGCCCATCAATGATCTCAACCTTTTTATATTCATCATACTGTTGCAATGCATTCCCTCCATCTGTAAGAAAATGGAGGATCTCGCTGAACTCATCCGCAGTGATGTCCCGATAGCAAAAGGTTGATCTGACTTCTTCAAAGATTTCGTCAGGTTTAAAGCCTTCTGAGATCGCAATTGTTCCCAGGTATTGACTCAATACATCAAAACAAAGCACCATGGGATCGCGGCTTTCAATGAAGTTGATCTTCATGGCCTCTTTTAATGCTGCGGCTTCGACAAGTTCAAGCGAATGCGTTGGAAGAAAATAAATCTTACTTACCTGTCCCGGCTGGTGACCGCTACGGCCGGCACGTTGTAAAAATCGTGCAACGCCTTTAGGCGAACCAACCTGTATAACGGTCTCGACTGGCCGAAAGTCCACTCCAAGATCAAGACTCGCCGTGCAAACAACAGCTTTCAGTTTTCCTGTGTGAAGATTTTCTTCTACCCATGTACGCAGATCCATATCTATGGATCCATGGTGCAGTGCAATTACACCAGCAAGATCAGGATTAATGGTCAGTAATCGTTGATACCAGATCTCGCTCATTCCCCTGGTATTGATAAAAATGAGCGTGGTTTGGCTTTTCTCGAGTATCGGCATTACTTTTTCTGCGAGCTTGATACCAAGGTGCCCCGCCCAGGGATACTTTTCTATCTCTTCAGGAATGATCGATTCGACTTCTATGGGTTTAGCTATGTTAGCTCTTACTATAAAAGTATGTTCATGTGCATTATCCGGAAATTGAAGGTTCAGGTAAAACAGGATCGGAGCGATAAGTACTTCCCTCGCTTCTTCAAGATTGCCAATCGTTGCACTGATACCTATCACTGATGGCAATGAACTAACCTTGTCATCGGCTTCGGCTGCTTTCCTTCTTAAGCCGACAATTCTTGAGATCGCCAGTTCTACCTGCACTCCTCGTTTGCTGCCAAGCAACTCATGCCATTCATCAACCGCGATGATCTTTAATGTTTTGAATACTTCAGGATATCCCTTCTGAGCAAGCAGGAGGTGTAAACTTTCCGGAGTAATGATCAACACCTCCGGCATCTGGCGTTTCTGTTTTTGCCGGTCACTCATGGATGTATCACCGTTCCTGATACCAACTTTCCAGTTCATACCGAGTTCTGTGATCACCTCTTCCATTGCACGCCCGATATCTTTCGCAAGCGCCCGCAAAGGCGTGACCCAAAGAAGCTGTAATCCGTTTTTGGATTTCTTTTGATAGTTGCCCGGATGATCATTAATAAAATTGATAAGTGCGCCAAGAAATACCGAAAAGGTTTTTCCGCAACCAGTGGGTGCATTTACCAGTCCTGAACGTTGTTCAAGTATATGCTTCCAGGACTCTTCCTGGAAACGGAATGCCTTATAACCTTTCGACTGTAGCCAGTCATTGATAACCCCGTATCCTATTGTGTTTTCAAGCGTCAAAAAACTGCTCTCCCTTTCGTTCAAATTTCGTGAAAATAGTTTGAGATAAAATGCCCGGTGTTATAAAGTCTTAAGATATTCCAGTACAGCGACACGCTCATCCTCAGTTAAGCGATCACCAAAATAGTGCCCTTCATTGCTGTAACCCGGGAGTGTAGTATTGTAGATATTTGAACTATTGGCATCGTCATGCTTTTTATAAATCCATCCCAGCGAAGTATAGTCGTAAACAGGTTGCTGAAAATCCCTTGACCAGTAAGCTGGCCGTTTTGAACTGTTCAACAAAGTTTCGAGTGTAGGAACAGAACCGTTGTGCAAATAAGGTGCAGTTGCCCAGATGCCATCGAGGGGTGGAGCTATATAACCATTAAATGGTTCAAGCCGTGCCGGGTGATCACCGGTTGTGAACCAGCTTTTGTTAAACCATTCTACAAACTGTGGAGCGCTGTAATTACTGCTGAACAACAAAGTATCCGTTTGTATCACTGCTGAGGGTATCAGCAGGTTTGGATAAGTATCAACAGTACCATAGGTGCCGTGGCATTTTGAACAGCTGACATTGAATACTGTTTCTCCCTTTTGTGCGAGCTGATTATTGATCGGCTTTTTATATTTTGGTGCTTCCAGTGAATACAGATAAGCCAAAACATCTGGCATATGTGAATCAACCTCGCGTGATTCAGCCGTGTCATTTACGGTAAGCAGATTCGAAGCCATCAGGAATCTTCCGAAATCACCACGCCCAAAACCATTATAAAACATCGCATTCTTTTTCTTTAGCAGCCACCACGCAGGAACATCTGTTGGAATAACCATGTCTGGTATTTCAAGCGATGCATTTTTGTTCCATTTGAAAGTTTCGGGATCACGATGGGCAACCAATACAGCTGCTAACCTGTCTGCTGCATTTACACCCTGTACTTTGGTATGAAGATGTGGCCCAATGGTTCTTGCAACTTCGAGAAAAGGTTGAGCTGCTGCATATTTTTTCGGCGCTGTAAGTTTCAGCATATTCGAAACCTTCCGTAGATTTTTTTCGCTCAGTTTTTTATCAGCAGAAAAATCAATAAATGTATTTCCCATTCCCATGATCAAAGAATCATCGAAAACCTGGGCATGACATTGCATACAATTTGGGGCAACAAGTATTTCGCCGCGTGATTTTACCGCAGTGTATTCGTGGGATAATTTCTCATTTTTGCCTGTCCGCTCAAGGTAATTGTTGGCGGGCTTTCCCATACCCATCAGGAAGAAATTAAAAGGAATGCCACCCTTTACATAATCGCCGGTTGTGAGATATGCGTAGCCTTTTGATATATCACCTCCTGTGCGCTGAGCACTTGCGGGAATAGGTACAGGTTCGAAATCGATCAATTCAGTGATGCCCTTAAAAGACAGACACACAACAATAATTAAAAGCAGGACTACAACTTTTTTCATCTTCACAAATTCGGTCCTTAAAGTTAACTCATGAAGACGACAGATACCAGTTTCCAGCAGCCGGAAAACCGTGTTTATTGTTAAAAGATCCGGTTTATTTTCCGTATTGTTCGAGCATTTGCTTCAGATCGTCCAGTGTATTGATCTCATCAGGTTTTTTGTCACGGCGCCAGCGGCTCATCCGGGGAAATCTGAGCGCAACACCGGATTTATGTCGGTTACTCGCGGCAATTCCTTCAAATGCAATTTCGAAGACCAGCTCTGGTTTCACGGTTCGCACCGGTCCGAATTTTTCGATGGAGTTGTTTTTTACAAAAGCATCAACCTGGCCAAACTCTTTGTCTGTGAGACCGGAATATGCTTTGGTAAATGACACAAGTTTGTCGCCGTCTTTTACAGCAAAAGTGTAGTCAGTATAAAGATTACTTCGCCTGCCGGATCCCTTCTGTGCATAGATCATCACGCAATCGATAACCAGCGGATCGATCTTCCATTTCCACCAGTCACCTCGTTTTCGACCAACCTGGTAGGTAGAAAGTTTTCGTTTAAGCATAATTCCTTCGCTCCCCATATCACGGGATCGGGTACGGATTTCCGTTAGTTCCTGCCAGGATTTAAAATCAATTGCTTCAGAAAGAATAAGTGCGGGATGATTGACTTCGCTCACTACTTTTTCGAGCAGTATTCTTCGTTCAGCAAGCGTGCTTTCACGCATATCATTACCATTATATTCAAGGAGGTCATAGACGAAGAACGTTATCGGTGTTTCCAGTAATTGTTTTTTTGTAAGATTTTTTCTGCCGATCCTTGTCTGCAATAATGCGAATGGAAGTGGCTTTCTATCCTGGCTTGGGATGATCTCGCCGTCCAGTACAATTCCATCCGGAAGCAGGTCTTTCAATACCTCATACTCAGGAAATTTATCAGTCATCAGTTCTTCACCACGGCTCCAGACAAACAGTTCATTGTTTCTTTTTATAACCTGTCCACGAATGCCATCCCATTTCCACTCGGCCTGCCAATCAGAAATATCACCAAGTGCAGATGGTTCATCTTCGAGTGCATAAGCAAGGTAAAATGGGTAAGGCTTGGACTGGTCCGCTGCAACCACATCTTCACTTAATAAATCTTCAAGCACGGTGCTCATCGGATTCCAGTTCCCACTGATCCTGTGTGCTATTACGGAAGAGGGTAGGTTCACTGTTTTCGATAATGCATTCACCATCATCTTTTGTGAAACACCAATTCTGAAACTACCCGTTATAAGTTTGTTGAATACAAAACGCTCAGCCTGCGTCATGCTGTTCCATGAATTCAGGATAAACTCTTTCCTGGTTGCTTCAGGTGCTTTATCGAGTAAGGTAAGTTGTTCGAGATAATAGTGTAATGGTTGCGAGGCTTCTGTGATCACTGCTTCCGGGAGAAGTAATGCAATCGTTTCACCAAGATCACCCACTGTGTGATAGCTTTCTTCCATCAGCCAGGTTGGGAGTCCGACGATCTCTGAACACCAGTTGAATAACAGTGTTGAATTCACCGCGCGCTTTGGTCTTCTGCCGCTAAAGATTGCAATAACCCAAACCTTATCTTTTGGATGTGCATCCTCGAAATAAGCTGCAAGTGCTTCAAGTTTTTCATTGGTCTTTGTTGATGCACCAAGCTTCACAACCAATTCTGCAAAGAGTTTCATGATGGTGGATTGGTTTCATTATTCACTGATTCTTCATCGCCCGTACTCACTTCCTCTTCTTCTTTTCCATATTCAGTTTTTACTTCTGCAGCCTCGATTCCTATCTCATTGAGATAACGACTTAATACTGATTGAAAGCCATGTGTAACAAAAACCTTTTCTGCACCAGTGGCTTTGATTGAATCAAGCAGTCCCTGCCAGTCGGCATGATCACTTAAAGCAAACCCTGCGTCAGCATTGCGTCTCCTCACATTTCCGCGAACCTGCATCCAGCCACTGCAAACACCAACTGCGTGTGGTTTGAATCTCCGCATCCATGGAGTTCCATCAGCACTTGGTGGAGCGATAATCACTTTTTTTGAATAGGTCTCTTTCGGAAGATCAGGTGTTACACGTTTAACATCCGGCAATGCCCAACCTGCATTAAGCAGTGCAACATGACTGTTCCAGATCGCCCCGTGAACATAAATATCATTACACACTGCAGGTATGCATTGTAATAAGCGTTGTGCTTTACCAAGACTATAAGCAAGCAAAACAGAGGTCTTGCCAACGCTCATATTATTCATTATCCAGTCTTGTATATTCTGAAAGATCTCATGCTGAGGTTTCCAGTGATAGATAGGTAAGCCGAAGGTTGATTCTGTAATAAATGTGTTGCATTTCACCGGTTCAAATTGACCACTGAGTCCATCATCTTCAGGTTTGTAATCACCACTTACAACCCATACTTCCCCTTTGTATTCAACCCTGATCTGAGATGATCCGATCATATGTCCTGCCGGATGTAATGAGATTTTTACGCCATTCATAGAAGTTGTAACACCCCATTCGATGCTTTCAACGTTTACATCACCGAGCCGTAAATAAAGGAGCGGTTTCGTGTGTGTGTGACAGAGATAATATTTGGAACCCCATCTTGCGTGGTCGCTATGGGCGTGGGTAATGATCGCACGATCAACAGATTTCCAGGGATCGATGTAAAAATCGCCCGGAGGACAATAAAGACCTTTGTTGGTGAATTCGATGAGAGGCATGCATAGGCAAGGTATCAAATTTTATACCCTGATCACCTCCAGACCCCTGCTCAGAAAGGAGGGGAGAATTAGTAGACGGTCTTGATCACACCATCCACCTTCTTCACAATAAACAACTTCTTATTCTCGTAGTAATCGATCTTATTGGTCTTCTTGTTAACTACCGGTTGAATGTTGAAATCGTAAAACAGCTTGTAAGTATCCTTTTGGATCTGCTGTTGAAATGGTGTTTCGCCTTCCTCATTCAGCATATGTCCAAACTGGTAAACTGTTTCAAATCCCCGATAGATCATTTCGCCGGGATTGAAATAGAAAGTAGAGTAGTAGCTCCTTGATAAACGTGCAGCCGTAGAGTCTGAGGGTGCTATATTGAAAGGTGTGCTGTACATTATTTCAAGACCCTTGTATAAAGTTCCTGTGAAGTTGATCGCATCCCAGTTTGGCATCCCGACAAGAATGTTCGCACGGTTCGATGCATTCAATGCAGTAAGCTGCTGTGCGAGCCTGGTTGCAAAATTTACATCAAGACTGGCACCCAGTACAACCGTAGTTTTATCGGGATCCAGATGAGCAGATACCTCCTGCGGAGTGAAGTTATCTGCAAGCGTAACATACTTCATCTTCAACGGAACAGCCGATGTGTTTTTCTCGACATCCTTCAGATATGCATTCAGCCTGTCTTCCTGCGCACCTTTTTTTCTGAATACCACAATCGGCGACAGCGCATAGTTCTTTTGAATGAACTTATATATGCCTTCACAATGCGTATATAAAGTTGAATTCAGAATGATGTATTGTGGATTATCGGTTACTCCCGCTTCGTTGGGGAAGTTCACATTTACAAAGGGAATGTTGCGGCTTTTCGCAGTATATGCGAGCCATTGTGCATCCTTCATGTTAACATGACCAAGAACGAGATCAGTACCGGTAAAATCAGGCGAGTCAAATATGTTTTTCAATGAATTGCCTGCCGCACGTGTATCGTAGATGTTTACATCAAGCTCAACGCCTTCCTTCTTCAAAGAATCTATGGCATATTGAACACCCTGGTAAAAATCAATACCCGGCTGTAAAAACTTTGGAAAGCTTTTGTCAAACTTGTATTGCCCGTTTACAAAAACAGAATCGAGATATAGCGGTGCCAGTACAGCGATCTTTGAGCGTTTGTCAACAGAAGCGGAATCAACTGCAACAGAATCTACCTGCCCGGCAATATCCGAAGCAGAAAAAGCCAGTAGCAGGAAAAAGAAAACACGGTTAATTACCTTCATACAAATCGTTGTTTGAAAAACTTTTGATCCTGCTACTA
>JBEVNF010000535.1:0-3926 GCA_040508255.1 Flavitalea sp. | reverse complement strand
TGATAAGAAGTTTAGGGTATTTAAAGAAGAAAGTTTTCAAGACAACAACTTCCTTTTTTATTCTTGTGATTGATAAATTGAAGTTTTGATTTAACTCTATTTAACCCTTCTTAACCCTCGTTTAGATGCCTGCTTTCTAGTTTTGTGGTTAAGAAAAACACAGTAATGAATAGAATAAGAATTTTGATGTTAGTCGCCGTTTACATTGTGATGTCATTGGGGAAAGCAATTGCACAAAACGAGTTGATCGATACAGCAGCATTTCAAAAGATAAGAGAAGCAGCCCTTGGCAAGTCGCAGATTCCTTTACTGGCGCATTATCTCACTGATGTGTCCGGCCCAAGATTACCGGGCTCTGCAGGCTATAAACGCGCAGCGGGCTGGGCAGTTCAGACATTCAAAAGATGGGGGATTAAAAATGGGTTCACAGAGCCATGGGTTGATTTTGGGAAACAATGGGATCTTACTGAATTTACTGTCGCATTAAAAATTCCTTATTATCAGCCATTGATCGCATACCCGGAGCCGTGGAGCGGGAACACAAATGGTCGTCAGCAGGCACCGGTAATGCTCATCACATCGAAACAACTGATGGACATCAGTTATGTAAAAGAACATCTGCAGTTATTCCGCGGCAAAATTCTTCTTGTGCATAATAACAATCGGAAAATACCGGCAGGTTATGCAACAAATGTTGTGAGGCTTTCTGACAGTGCGCTCGAAAATATAGAAGGACAGCATATTGTAACGAGGAAAGAAATGGAAGAAATGATCGCACGGGATAGCATCCTTGTTGCGATCGATAAACTTTTAAAGAAAGGCGGCGTGATTGCAAGAGTGTCGGCACCCGGCAACAACATAAATGGAGTTGTGCATGTGCAATCAGCCAATGGATACAAACTTTCTGATCCTGAAATGATCACAAAGATCAGTATGTCATTTGAAGATGGTCAGCGCCTTGCGAGACTTGTTCAGTCCGGGCAGCGGGTAGAGCTTGTGATCAATCAACAGGCAGCCGTGTCCACAAAGGACACGAAGGGTTATAACGTGATCGCTGAGATCCCCGGGACTGATCCCGTAGTAGGGAAAGAAATCGTTATGCTTGGTGGACATCTTGATTCATGGGCTTCGTCGACGGGTGCCACGGATAATGCTGCCGGCTGTATTGTGGTAATGGAGGTAATGCGGATTCTTGATTCATTAAATATTAAACCAAAACGAACGATCAGAATGGCATTATGGGATGGCGAAGAACAGGGGCTTTATGGCTCTTACAATTATGTAAAGAATCATTTCATGAATCCGGACGGAACACCAAATGAATCTCAGGCAAAAGTTTCAGCATATTTCAACCTCGATTATGGTACCGGGAAGATCAGGGGAGTCTACACACAGGAAAACCAGGCTATGATCCCCATTTTTAACGACTGGCTTCAGCCATTTCATGATCTGGGTGCGAAAACTGTTTCTGATAAAAGTACAGGATCCACGGATCACGAGTCATTTGATTGGGCGGGAATTCCCGGATTCCAGTTTATACAGGATCCGGTTGATGAGTTCTGGACACATCATACTAACATTGACGATTTTGATCATTTGCAGATTGAAGATCTGAAGCAGGCAGCGGCAATTTTGGCTTCGTTTGTTTACCAGGCAGCAATGCGCGACAAGATGTTGCCCAGGAAAGTATTCGCCAAAACCACGTTCGTGTTTGATGGATTGTAACCGAAGTTTTAGTCAGCATGGCTCGGGGGGAAACCTCCGGGCATTCTTCGTTGAATTATCTATTTAACATAATATATATTATAAGAAAGAACGACCATTTTGAACGTTGGTCCGAATTCCCCGGAAATTTGCCCGTATCACTTATATTTTCTCCGGGATTCGCTTGCAGGTAAATGTCGGGCAATATCAGACTAACGGTCACGTTTAGACGCCATGATCAGTATTCTATGAAAAAAGTTTTGGTTTTATTTACTTCAGGATTTCTTTTATTCAATCCATTAAGTTCACAGGTTATCAGCCGGTTTACCTGGGATGGTCCTGGCGCAACACCTTTGCGGGCCGATGTCGGACCCAACGCGACCACAGTCAATTCAAGCACAGTCGTTACCGTTATCGGAACCACAGCCGGCGGTCTGAGTAACGGTGCACTTAATGCCGGATCTGTTGCCCACAGGGATATTAACCTGACCCTGCCAAACAGTTCGATCTTTAATATTCCCTCGATTGATGTCTGGGTTGATTTTCGCCGCGAAGAAACCGGCGCATCGTTCTATACCCGTGGTTCCTCGTTTGATTTCGGGCTGAATGGTTCGCAGCTTTTTATCACATTCAGTGTTGACAATGGATCCGGAGGAACAACTGTGGTTAACTCCGGACCGATATATACTATTCCCGATGACCATATCTTTCATAATTACCGGTTCCTTTACGACGACGCTACCGGCCGGGGTTACGTTTGGGTTGACGGAATAACCCGCTATACTTATAATGGAACGCCGGGACGGTCATTGGTCTGGAGCAATGTTAGCCCGGTGGTTGGCGGATTGATGGATGGTACCGCCCGTAACGTTGGCGTGCTCGACAATTTCGAATTGCGCCTGTTTTCACCGTCAGTGCTACCCCTTACACTCGGATCATTTGGAACGCAGAAAAAAGCAGATCATGTTTTGCTCAGCTGGTCAATATCAAATGAATCCAATCTGAGTCATTTTGTGGTTGAAAGATCCTTTGATGGGATCAACTTTGAGCCGGTTCACATTGTTACCGCAAAACGTGCACCCATTGCAGCAAATCTTTATGAGCTTGCTCATTTTGAAACTCAGAATATCAGTGAACAGGTTTCCAAAGTAAGTTACCGGATCCGGATTGTTGACCATGATGGAAACATAGTTTATTCCGAGGTTCGCGTTCTGCCAATTGAAAAGCGCGAACAGAAGAATAAGTTTTCTATCTATCCTAACCCGGCTTCAACATTTGTGAATCTTGTTTGCCAGGTTAGAAATGCGGGATCATACTCATGGATACTCTACTCCCAGGAAGGACACAAGATCAATACCGGTTCATTATTCCTTGAAGAAGGCAGATCACACCTAAGAATCGGCTTAAGCAATACAAAAACCAGTAATACTCCCCTGATACTCATTCTTCAAAATAAACAAACAAAAGAAAGATCAATTCTGCGTGTTTTGAGAGCAGAACAATAAGACCGTTCATACTAAATTAATAAGCCCTGCTTCCTGTAATCATGGACGCAGGGCTTCCTTGTTATTACTGTTCCCGGCGGCGTATTAGCCCGGATTTGAACATGATTCCCAATTCCGGAAAACTGTCTTTTCCTGGGAAATCATATGTGTTTGTGTCACTCGTACTTTGTTGATATCTAATGGTTTACATACTGGCATAGAGATCGTAATAACCATATCATCTGTAAATGTTCAAATCTGTAAGTATGAAAAGGTTTTTATTCTCCATCGCAATCCTGATACTGAATCTTTCAGTAAGCGCTCAGATTGTCAGCAAATTTATCTGGGATGATGCAAGCGCATCTCCATTAAAAGCTGCAATTGGTCCTGACGCAATCTCGATTGGTTCAAGCACAAAGATCAATATGATTTCTGCGGGCAATGGAGCTCTGAACCCAGGAACGCCGACAAAGGATATAGACCTGGTACTTGCCAATTCAGCTTACTTTAACATCCCTTCAATTGATCTCTCAGTTGATTTTCGTCGCGAAGAAGTTGACGCATATTTTCTGACCCGTGGTTCTTCATTCGATTTCGGAATGAGCGGTGGTAAACTGATCGTTAAGTTTACTGTAAACAACGGCGACGGAACAAATACTGTTATCAATTCAGGTTCTATTTACAATATTCCAAACGATAAAAGTTTCCATAACTACCGTTTTATGTACGACAATGCAA
>JBEVNF010000532.1:0-12466 GCA_040508255.1 Flavitalea sp. | reverse complement strand
ATCGGCTCTTTGTAATACAAACATCATGTACACTTCGGCGGTCCAGTTCCCGACTCCTTTCAGTTGAACAAGCTTTGCTTTTACATCCTCATCTTGCATGGTTTCAAGCGAAGCAAGATCAAGTGATCCGTCTGCAATTGCCTTTGCCATACCTCTTATGTAACCCATTTTCTGGCGGCTCACATAGCATGCACGCATTTCTTCATCTGTAAGTGTGAGGATATTTTCAACAGAGATCAGTGTGAGTTTTTCCCGCAACCTGGTTAGTGCTGCAAGTGCAGACGCCAATGATACCTGCTGTTCAAGAATAAAGTGCACCAGTGTTTCGAACGTGTTTGGCCTTTGCCACATTGGTGGAAAACCATGATCACGGATGATCATGGCCAGACCTTCATCAATGCCTGCGAGTTTGTCTGCAATGCTGAAGAAATTTTTGATTGAAAATGTCTGAATGGGCATTTGATGATTATGATCTCTTCCTTCTTTTGAGTGGTATACTTGGCGGTGTTGAAACTACCAAAGGAAACTTCTCGACCACGACATAACTGCTGTCCAATCCAAAACCACGGGCTTCTGAAAGACTGATCTCCTTTAACCAGAAGTGTAGTTTCATGATCAATCTTTCCCTGAATGAAAGTTCGTTATCGTGGCTAAGGTATTTTTCAAGTACTACAAATGTAAAGTCGCCGACAACATTTCGTTTTTCGAGGCTTTCATATCGGCTGGTAACATTCACTTCTCTGGCGGCGATCAGATCTTCCACCACTTTTTTGAACATGATATTCAGTCTTGGCTGTACGCGGAAACCAAGTTTGAATTCTACACGGATAATATCTTCTTCTACGATATGCTCCACTTCATATTCCATTGTATAGGGATCATCAACTGTATCCACGTGTACAAACCAATAGATGTCGGCACGTTTTGGTTTTCTTTGAAGGATGGAATGAGTGATCTTATGTTCTATTTCATGCGGGTTGTCAGCGCTTGTAAGATACACAAGATGGGTTCCGTATTTTGGAACGGACAGATCGTTGCTTAATTCCTTGAGCATAGGCACATAAGGCTCGAGCCGAACAAATTCAACATACCTGTTCTTGATCTTTCTTGCCTTGAACCAGACAAACATAACAAGGAACAATGCACCACCAACAAACAAGGCAACGAAACCTCCATGGGGAAATTTATCAAGATTCGCGACAAGGAAAGCACCTTCGAGTGTGATATAAACTGCGAGGAAAAGGTAGATCAAAGCTGGCTGAACCCGATGGATCACGAGATAGTTGGCAAACAACACAGTTGTTGCAAGCATACATAAAGTGATAGCGAGTCCATACGCGGCTTCCATATTGGTTGCCTTCTTAAAGTACAGGACGATTCCGCAGCAACCGATAAACAGCAATGCATTTATCCCCGGTATAAATACCTGCCCCTTGGCCTCTGAAGGATATTTGATCTTCATCTTGGGCCAGAGGTTCAGGCGCATTGCTTCACCGATCAGTGTAAATGATCCGCTTATCAATGCCTGGCTCGCGATCACGGCTGCAGCGGTTGCAATGCTGATACCAGGTAAAAGAAACCATTCCGGCATCACACCATAAAATGGATTGAAACCAGCGGTAATCATTTCTTCAGTTACCACCTGCGAATTGATATGTGATAACATCCATGCGCCCTGGCCGAGATAATTGAGGATAAGACAAGCTTTCACGAATACCCACGAAACACGGATGTTATCGCGGCCACAATGCCCGAGATCTGAATACAAGGCTTCGGCACCTGTAGTACACAGGAACACTCCACCAAGAATCCAGAAACCATCGGGATATTCAATAAGGAGTTTTATACCGTAGTAGGGGTTGAAAGCTTTGAAGATATGCATGTACTCATGAAGGTGAGCAACACCGAGTACAGCAAGCATCAGGAACCAGACAGTCATCACCGGGCCAAAAAGTTTCCCGATAGAAGCTGTGCCGAACTGCTGCAGGAAAAAGAGCACGCTGATAATACAAAGAACGATCACCACGATCGTGTGATCGGGTATATGTTGCAATGATTCTATGTTCCTTAAACCTTCGATAGCCGAGGTTACCGACATCGGAGGAGTGATCATCCCATCTGCAAGCAAAGAAGCTCCGCCTATGATGGCAGGCAAAACCAGCCATTTGCGTCTCCGTCTTACCAGGGCGTATAATGAAAAGATACCCCCCTCTCCCTTATTATCGGCCTTGAGGGTTAACATTACATATTTAACGGTGGTCTGAAGGGTTAAAGTCCAGATTACAAGCGAGAGTGAGCCAAAGATCAGCTCATCGGTAACGGTTTTGTCCTTAATAATCGCATTGAGCACGTAGAGTGGTGAAGTTCCGATATCGCCGTAAATGATACCCAATGCTACCAATAAACCTGCTGCTGTGACCTTACTATTCGTATGATGTCCCATTTCCATGTGTTAACGTGAGTATGCCAAGCAATTGGCAAAGTTAGTGGTTTAGTCGATGCTTTGAAATTTCCGAACTCGTAAAGGATTTTTCCCGATCGCGACATCATTTCACTGATTGCCGGCCGAAATTCGCGCAAAATTTAATCCCTTAAATTAAACATGAGATCATTATTATTTATTCTTTCCCTTTTTGCCTGCTCTGTGGCCCTCGCGCAGAACGGTCAGATTGCAGGAACGGTTAAGACTTACGATGGAGAGCCGGCAGAATTTGTGAACCTCACCCTGAAGAATACCAAACGTGGTGCTATCGTGGACAAGGAAGGTCGTTTCAGTCTTCGTAATGTCCCCGCGGGCAACTATGTGCTGGTTGCTTCTTTTACCGGTGTGAAAAGTGTTGAGCAGGATGTAACAGTTACTGCCAATCAGACAACAAATGTTGAACTCAGCCTCAACGAAAGTTCAAAGGAACTTGACGAGGTTGTGGTATCAGCAAGTACAAACAGATACAATAACAAAAATCTTGATGGAAGTCTCCGTCTGACAACCCCGATCCAGGAAGTTCCACAGAATATCCAGATCGTTTCATCTGATCTGCTGAAAGATCAGCAGGCGATCAGCATGAGCGATGGTTTGATCCGCAATGTTAGTGGTCTTACCCGTCTTGAACACTGGGCAGATATGTATACCAATATCAGCACCCGTGGTACTTCATTGCAGGCTTTCCGTAATGGATTCAATGTTGCGAGTTCATACTGGGGGCCCCTTACAGAAGATATGAGTTTTGTTGATCATATTGAATTTGTAAAAGGTCCCGCAGGTTTTATGCTTGCAAGCGGTAATCCGGCTGGTTTATATAACGTGGTTACAAAGAAACCAACAGGTCAGACCAAAGGTGAAGTAAGCTTTACGGCTGGTAGCTTTAATCTTTACAGAACAACACTTGATCTGGATGGCAAGCTGAGCAAGGATGGACGTTTACTTTATCGTCTGAATCTCTCTGCGCAAAACAAGGGTTCTTTCCGTGAGAATGAATTCAATGATCGTTATGTGATCGCGCCTGTGATATCATACCAGATCGATGATAAAACAAAGGTAACTTTTGAATATACTTACCAGCGTGCGAACATGACCAATGTTGGCTCTTATTATGTGTTCTCTCCGAATGGCTACGCAGAGTTACCAAGAGAATTCAATATGTTGCCAAAAGGTCTTGAACCAACTAAGATCAATGATCATAGTTTCTTCGCTACATTGAATCATGATCTTAGCAGCAACTGGAAGTTCACCGCACAGGTTTCAAGATTTGATGCTAACCAGATCGGTAGCTCCGCATGGCCGGGTTATGTAAACCCTGATTATACTGTACTTCGCAGCGTAAGCATCTGGGATGCAAAAAGCAAAATGAATCTTGGACAGGCTTTTCTGAATGGTGATGTTCAGACTGGTGCAGTGCGTCATCGTATTCTCGCAGGCCTGGATGTTGCACAAAAAGAATACTACGCTGACTGGGGTCAATACCACGACCTGGATACCGACAGCGCTTTGTTTGATCTTAAAAATCCAAATCTTGGGATACCTGTTACAGGGTTTCCGGTCTGGGATCGCACAACAGATATTGAAACACGTGCCGTTACGCAGGGTGGCGTGATCACGCAATCATATTATGCTGCTTATGTTCAGGATGAACTTGGTTTCTTTGATAACAAGGTTCGTCTTACACTTGCAGGTCGTTTCACTTCTTTGAAACAAGCTTATAGCGGACCAGATGATAAGGCAAACCGTTTTACACCAAGAATTGGCCTTAGTGTGAATGTTGAGCCTTCTACTTCAGTTTATGCATTGTATGACCAGGCTTTCACGCCGCAATCAGGTGCACGTGCTGATGGTGGAAAGATCCATCCGATCACTGGTAGCAATACCGAGGTTGGTATCAAAAAAGACTGGGCCAAAGGCAGATGGACAAGCAGTCTTAGTCTTTATCGCATTATCACCAACAATGAACTTACAGCTGATCCAAACAGCCCGCCAACCCAGAACTTCAGCATCGAAATGGGGCAGAAGAGAGCACAGGGGGTTGAGTTCGATCTTCATGGTACTATCGTGAAAGGTCTGAACCTTGTATTGAACTACGCTTATACCGATTCAAAAGTTTTGAAGGTGAACGAAGGTGTTACTGCTTTCAAAGAAGGTGATGTAGTTCCAGGTTATGCAACGCATGTTGCAAATGCATGGTTAAGCTATAAAATTACAAATGGCGCGCTTCGTGGTCTTGGCATCAATGCAGGCGGTACTTTCCAGGGTGATCGCAGAACATTCTGGGAAAATCCTCCATCAGGTGTTGATGGCTCGTTGCCTGACTACTTTAAGGTTGATGCAGGGATCTTCTATGACAGGGATAGATTTCGTATTGGTGTGAATATGTTCAATGTACTGGACGAATACCTGTACAGTGGTTCATATTATTCATGGCTGAACGCTTTTTATACCCAGGCTGAGGCTCCAAGGAACCTGAGACTTTCAATCAACTATAGATTCTGATTAAGTATTGGATTAAAGATGATACGTACGGTTGATCGTATCATGTTTTATCAGGGAATAAACATTGAAACGTTGCCGGCTTGATTTCTATCAGGCCGGCATTTTTAATGTTCCCCTCCTCCGGAAGAGGGAACGGACCGCAGTTCCGGGGAAGGTTATTCTACTGCTAAGCCGAAAAGGAACTCTCCAAAAGTTAAATTCCCCAAAAATTCTAAAACATTCATTTCAGAATATTATCTTCGTTGTCTCATGGCACGCAATGTAGAATTTGACGAAGAAAAAGCGATCCGGAAGGCTATGGAAGTCTTTTGGGAGAAGGGCTACAACGGCACCTCGCTTCGTGACCTCACGGAAGCCATGAAGATCAACAGCAGCAGTCTTTACAACACCATCGGCGATAAACAGGAATTGTTTGTAAGATGTGTGATGCTTTATACTGAATTAAGACGCAGGGACATGCAGAAAAGACTTGCTACTTCAAATTCCTCCTTCGAGATTTTGTTGCAGTTCATAGAAGAGTCTGTTGACGTGATAGTTAAAGGGGACAAGAGTTGTATGGCTATCAAGAGTACATTTGAGATGGCAACCAATGACCCCCGTATCAAAGAGATCCTGAAGGCTGATAACGATTATGCCTATCAGTTTCTTTACTCATTGATCAAAAATTCGATGGCGGAGGGAAAGATTGCGAACGATGAAGATCCTGCATTGTTAGCGGATTATTTTAACAGCACCTGGACCGGCTGGAATGAGTCCTTTATCCTTCATAAGGATGAAACGAAGATCCGGAAGATGGCGAAGTATTTCGTGAGGCAGATCACACAGGTGCCGGCCTGAACAAAATCATTTTTTTTGATCATTTCTGAAACAATCATTTCAGAATAGAGGAGTGTTATGTTTCTTGCCGGCTGATTCTGAAACAATTGATTCAAAATAAAACCTTAACACATAACAACAAAAAAACATGGAAACAAAAAACAGCTTTAAAGACATCGCAGGCAAGATCGCATTGGTTACAGGTGGTACCAAGGGTATAGGCAAAGCAATTGCGGACAGGTTAGCAGAAGCAGGTGCAACAGTAATTGTAACCGCCCGTAATCAGCCGGCCGCTGGTACTTCGAAACATTATTTTATACCGGCCGATGTAACAGATGTGAAACAGGTAGAAGGCCTTGCAAAGGAGATCAGCAACAAGTTTGGTATGATAGATATCCTTATCAATAACGTTGGTGGGCTCACAACGCCAGGTGGAGGTTTCAGCACCCTTACAGATTCACATTGGGAAAATGAACTACAGTTAAATCTTATTGCAGCTATCAGACTTGATCGTTCATTGCTTCCACAGATGATTGATCAGAAGAGTGGGGTGATCATACATATTTCATCAGTGGCAGGCAAGCTACCTTTGTGGCATCTGAATCTTGCGTATGCAGTTGCAAAATCTGCCCTGAATAGCTACAGTAAGGCGCTTGCGAATGAACTGGCCTCAAAAGGGATAAGAGTGCTTACAGTTTCACCGGGTGCAACCAAAACTCCCCCAATGATACAGGTGATTGAAAATTATGCTGCAGGCGCGGGCATTTCCTATGATGATGCTTACCAGCAATTGCTTAATCAGGTTGGTGGTATTCCAATGGGCAGAATGGCAGAGCCGGAAGAAGTTGCCTCGTTGGTTCACTTCCTCGTTTCACCGGCCGCTGGTTATCTCACCGGCTCAAACTATGCAATCGACGGAGGATCACTACCTGTAGTTAACTGATCCTGATTGGTATCAAGGCAGGGGCATCCGGATGGGTGCCCTTTGTCGTTTCCGAATATATCGTTCAAAAATAAAAGTCTACAAATTTGGTAGACTAAAATGGTTGATATAATTTCACTGTATGATCAATTGGGTCGATTGATCTAAAATCATATACCGATGGAAAAGTTTACAGCCAGCATTCAGCTTCAGAATGCAGACACTTCCGATTATAAAATACTAAGCAGGCAATTAAAGGATCATTCATTTCATGAGGTCTCAGAAAATAAGCAGGTTTTGAAACTGAAGGACAAACCTGTTACGCTAAAATTTTTCAAGCTTGGATCATGGCAACCAATCGTTACTGAAGTTATGAGTGCTGCGCGTAAAACCGGTCGTGCCTTCACGTTCACGGTGATGAAAAATAAGAAAGCAGTTTAATCTCTATCATAACAAATCATTTTATGAAATCTTCTTTCTTTCTCCGTGTTTGTTTTGTGTCTACAGCTCTTATAGCAGGTCTTTGTGGAAGCCTGAATGCCCAGGACCTCCGCACAGTACAGGGATTGGTGATTGATGGAGAAGTTGCATCCCCATTGGAGGCAGTTCGTGTAACCGTAAAGGGAACTGAAAATATTTCGGGTTCACAAAGCGATGGCGCATTCTATATCTCTGTGAACAAAGCCGATTCTGTTCTTGTTTTCACACACAAGGATTATGAACCTGTTGAGATCCGGCTGACCAAATCGAATGATTACAAAATTGTGTTACGCCCGAAGAAAGTTGTAAAGGAGTTCACCCCATATGTAAAACCATAGATCATGCTTAAATCATTTCTTATTGCTGTTGTTGGAGCTCAGACAGTTCTCTCCGGTGCATCTGCATTATTCAATCACGAAACGTGCATGTTGACCTTGCAGGTTAGCAAGCCTGCGGTTTCAATCAAAGGAACGGTTTTCACATCAGCTAATGCTCCGGTTGGTGAGGCGCATATTTTTGTTGTTCGCGGTGAAGAAGAAGCGCTCAGTGATTCCAGGGGTGCATTTGCATTCAGCTCCTGGCAAAAATTTCCATTGACTTTGAATATCGATCATCCGGATTATAAGGCGGTGAAGGTCAAAGTTGAGAATGCCGAACAGGCTATTTTGGTTAAGCTGGAAAAGAAATAGAGGATCATACTCCGCAACAAACGGGTTGTGTGCGTTCAGTTCCTGCGCGAATTTTAGCAGATGAATCAGATCTGCTCTCCATCCATTTTATATTTTGGAACACCTGTTGTTCTGATCAGTACTGTCAACGATAACGGCAGTTTTAATCTCGCACCGATCTCATCCATATTCTGGTTAGGTTATCGTTGTATGATCGGGATCTCTGCAACATCAAAAACCACAGAAAACATATTGCGATCAAAAGAGTGTGTTTTAAACATGCCTTCGGTGCTGCAGGTTTCCGCTGTTGATAAGCTTGCACTGACAACCGGCAGCAACCCCGTGCCCGCGGGAAAGCTGGCGAAGGGATACCGGTATGAAGCTGACAAATTTGGAACCGCCGGATTGACGGCTGTGTCGTCTGACAAAGTGCAGGCTCCTCGTGTGAAGGAATGCCCGGTAAATCTTGAAGCATCTCTTTCAGGTGTTCACCCGCTGGGAATAGATACCGGGATTGATAACGTAAGATGCCTGGCACTTGAGCTTACTATTTTGCAGGTTCATGCGCATCTCTCAATAATGAGTGAGGGTAAACCAGATCATATAGATCCGGATAAGTGGCGACCGTTGATGATGAGTTTCCAGAAATTTTATGGGTTGGGGGAGCAGGTTGCGGAATCGAGACTTGCGGGGATCCCGGAGGAAAAGTATCGTCCGGCGGAAGCGGATATCGAACACTGATAAAAACGTTGCATTGCAAAACGAACCTGACGCTTTAGATACCCGCCGTGAAAAACTATACGCACTTACTGATGGTTGAATATTCCAGTAATATAACACCACCTGTGAAAGTCTGCGAATTCGTGAGATTAAATTTTTTCATCTCGAAGTTGTCGTCGAATAGCTTCAGCCCCCCACCTACAATAACCGGGTATAACAGTAAATGAAGTTCATCAACAAGCTCATGATGAATAAGTGATTTTGATAATGTAGCACTACCATAGATCAGTATGTTGCCATCTGTATTTCTCCTGAGTTCGGCCACATCCTTAACCACGTCTTTCAAAATCTTTGTGTTATTCCAATCTGCTTTTGGAAGTGTAGTAGACACAACGAATTTTGGAAGTGAGTTCATGCGATCCCCAAAACTCTGACCAGATTGTGCCGGCCAGTATTTTGCAAACTGATCATATGTTTTGCGACCCATCAATAAAGCGTTTGTGGCTGCGAGCTCGTCCACCTTGTACTTACCGCCCTCCGGTGACCTGAAGCCATTCTGCCATCCACCATGCGGATGATTAGTTTCATCTCCACCGGGAGCTTCAGTTACTCCATCAAGAGTGATGAATTGCGTGACTATTATTTTTCCCATGATCTTAATTTTCTGTAAATCTAGTTGTTCCTGAATTTGCTTAATAAGGCGGATCGGGACATTGATCGGGTGAATTGCGACTGGAGCTGATCTGGCTCACGATTGCTTCGCGTGGTTTATCTTCGTGACGAAACCCATTAATATGCGAATACTTCCTGTACTATTATGCATCATCAGTTTATTCATTGCTTCAGAAACAAAAGCCCGGCAAAGGAATGATCCGAAGGATACCTTTATGCTTTCTGAGCATAACATTGTTTACAAACTGACACCCGGGGGTGATTCACTTCTATTGGATATGTTTTCGTCAACAAAGCCAAAAGTTAACCCAAGGCCGGTGCTCATTATCATTCATGGCGGTGCATGGGTGCTTGGTGACAGGAAGGTAGAAGCTTATGACTTTGCAAGAAAGCTCAGGGATACCCTTGTAAAGAAGGACATGGTTGTGGTAAGCATTCAATATACGCTTTTGAAAGAAGACAGGCATTTTCCATCCCCGATCGCGGATTGCCAGGATGCGATAAGATGGGTTCACAAGAATGCGGCGAAATATAATATCGATACATCGCGTATAGGCTTATGGGGTGCATCGGCTGGTGGTCATCTTTCGTTACTCGCTGCAAACACTCATGAGTTGGCCTTTGCAGGGAACGACGACCTGGCGGAAAACTCAACCAATGTCCATTATGTTATAGACAATTTTGGTCCGACAGATATGACTGCCATGCTGCAGTTAAGGGCTTCGAAATTCAAAGTATGGCTGGCAAAACTGTTTATCCCAAAGGCGTTGAAGCTGCGAAACAATCTGATCAGGGGAATCTTTGCGACAACGCTGAAGGATGATAAAGAAAAGGTACTGTCATTGGCAAAACAATATTCGCCGGTAAATTATCTGTCTCCTTCATTTAAACCAACACTGATCCTGCATGGATCAAAGGATAAACTTGTTCCTTACAAGCAATCACGTGAACTGCATAAGGCTCTTGATAAAAACAAGGTTGTCAACAAACTGGTTCGTGTAAACAAAGGTAATCACGGATTTACCAATATTTCCGAAGAATACACAGATGAACTTGTTGGCGAAATAGTTACGTTCATCAATGAACGTAATTCGACGGTGGAACAATAATCTCTGGAAGAGTTTTTGATTCGGATAGGGGAAACGGTCAGATATGCCGGCAAAAAATGAAACAGCAGTTAAACAAACACTTGATACCTGGGCAAAAGCTGTGCGTGATGGTGATCTCGAAGCCATCATGGCTATGCATACACGGGATGTGGTAATGTTCGACGTCATCCCTCCGTTTCAGATTGATGGTTTGACTGGCTTCAGAAAAACCTGGGATTCATTTTTTGAACAAAGTCCCGGCGGAGATGGTTCGTTTGATCTCTCGAACATAAAGATCAAAGCGAATGATGAGCTCGCATATGCAACTGCAAAACTTTTGGTTGGTAAACTTGAGGTGCGTTTAACTGTTGCACTTGAGAATAAAGAAGGGGAGTGGTTGATCTCTCATGAGCATCATTCTATTTTGGAAGAAGATGAGTGATCTTTGCTTTTTTGAGCGACGCCAGTAGCAGCGCATTGAATTCATGCCTCAATGAATCGGGTGCAATGATCTCCGTAATATCAGCGAATTTCATAAGCCATCTTACGAATGAAGTAGGATGCGTTTCACAATCAAAGTGCATAATCACTTCATCTTTTTCGATCTCCTCGTTGGTGAATCCAAAATTTTGTCTTTCCCAGAAAAGAAAATGTGCTTTCTTTTGAACTACTTTAATGGTGATCTTCATTGATGCAGGTGGGTTTTTGAGCTGCTTTATCTCATCTGCAGACAGATGCACTCTGCTGAAAGTATGCATAGTTGGTGATACACTTTCTATCCGATCAAGTCTGAAATTCCTGTAATCATTTCTCGACTGGCACCACGCAAGCAGATACCAGAACTCGCTTTCATAGAAAAGACCTACTGGTTCAATATTCCTTTTTTCTGCACGGGTCTCGCTGCTCTTTTTGTAGTTGATAGACACCACCTGTTTTTTTACGCTTCCATTCAGCAATACTTCGATCACATCAGGGAGGTAGGCTGATTTGTTCCGACTGTTTTTGAAACTGAACTTCTGCTCAAAGTCGAGCATGTTTGTTTTCTGATAAAACTGGAACGAGCTTCTGATCTTTGCAAGGGCTTTTTCAAAGTTGCGCTGAATAAATTGTGTCTCATGGCCCGCCATCATTTTTTCTGCGATCAGCAGGCTTAACGCTTCTTCCTGCGTGAAACGGGAAGGATTGATCCGATAACCCTCCATTATTGAAATCTCCGAGCCTGCACTAAAAAGGATCGGTACCCCGGCATGTTCCAATGAATTGAGATCACGATAGATCGTTCTTTTGCTGGTTCCAAATTTTTCCTGCAAAAAACTCATTGATACTACAGCTTTTGACTGTAGCAAAAAGAAGATCTGCAATATCCGGTCGAATCTTTTGTTGATGTCCATGTGTGAAGGCAAAATGATCAGGCTATCAAAGTTCAGGTAAACCTGCCACTTAAATAGCCTGAAGGTTTGATTCGTTTTGTGCCGGGGTTATTTCATCACTATCAAGATAGTGTTGACAAGGGTTATCCCAACCAGGTGATAAAATCCGGTGATCATACCATAACTGCCAGGGTTTGGAATGTTTGGATTGATGCTGATGTTTACTGTGTTTGCCACCAGAAATCCAACACCAATAACAAGGGTGAAGGCAATCGTTTCCCCAAATGACTCAATTTTCAATGCATAAAGAAGGATTGCACTTGCTATGGTTGTGACCGCTACACAAGCCATTGGTCCTACAATAAAAATTGGTGCTTCACTGGGATTGATCTGTGGATCTCTTCCAAGTGATTTACGATAAGCTTTTGGAAACAGGAACAAATACCACATTGCTCCCAGAAATGAATAAGCAACGAATGCAAGAAGTACGCTAAGCCAATTGATAGTTGAGATTGATGTAAACATTGAATTTGTGTTTTGATTATTTGAATGATCTGAACACAAAGATCAATGGGGTTGTGACAACCCTATGTCACGGTAATTTAGCTTTATTTGAATTATTTTCTGATTAGCCTGATATTCTGATGATCCTCAATGATTTCGAGCAAGATCTCGAAATAGGTCTGACCCTTACCATTTTCAAGTTCCGTTAGTTTTTCCTTCGCCCAGGCTTTGTTGAACGGACCTGG
>JBEVNF010000529.1:0-5720 GCA_040508255.1 Flavitalea sp. | reverse complement strand
ATGCATTTTATGTCCGCAACGCAAATCTTGGTCTTGATCTCAGGATCATACGGGAAACCGCTAATCAAACATTGCTTGTGATTGTGAAAAAGATCAGGCCCGTTTTCAGATACACCGCTAATAACAGACCATTTCTGCAACGTAAATGGGTTGTTGCACTCAGAAGTATTATCAATTGATCTGTCTCGAAACTTCGTTTAGCCGGCCCAATTATCTCTGTCAAGTGTTCTGAACTGAATGGCCTCTGCTAGAAATTCCGGTTTGATTGTTTCGCTTTCTGAGAGATCCGCAATTGTTCTTGAAACCTTAAGGATCCTGTCATGAGCCCTCGCCGAAAGACTAAATCTTTTCATAGCACTTCTTAACAGTGCGGCGCATGGTGAATCAAGACAACACAATTCCCGAAGCATTGCTGCAGACATCTGCGCGTTGCAGTTCACATTTTCATCCGATTCAAATCTTTTTATCTGCAGATTTCTCGCTTTGATAACCCTTTTGCGGATCATCGCCGAGGTTTCATTTTTATTCATTTCATTGTTGATCTCGAAAGCAACTGGTGTTACCTCTACGTGCATATCAATCCGATCGAGCAAAGGCCCTGAAATTTTATTAAGATATCGTTGCACTGAGCCTGGAGAGCAGGTACATTCTTTTTCGGGATGATTGTAAAACCCGCACGGGCAGGGATTCATAGAGGCAATCAACATAAAACCGGCGGGAAAGTCAACGCTTGAACCAATACGCGATACAGTAACCTTTCTTTCTTCGATCGGTTGCCGCATTACTTCCAGTCCGGATCTTCTGAATTCCGGAAGTTCATCAAGAAAAAGAACCCCGTTATGCGCCAGTGAAATCTCACCGGGCTGCGGCAAGTTTCCACCACCGGCAAGCGCGATATCACTGATGGTATGATGCGGAGCCCTGAAAGGTCTTGATGAAACAAGGGTAGCATTTTCTGGAAGGCGACCCGCAACAGAATGAATTTTTGTGGTCTCCAGTGCCTCGCGCAAAGTAAGAGGTGGAAGTATCGTTGGGAGTCTTCGTGCCAGCATTGTTTTGCCCGCACCCGGCGGCCCGATCATGATAGCATTATGGCCACCCGCTGCCGCGATCTCAAGTGCCCTTTTGATATTTTCCTGACCCCTGACTTCTGAAAAATCCATTTCAAAAAAATCCTGCATATCCCTGAAAATTTCTCCTGCATCTGAACTGATTGGCTTTGCCATTGCTGGATCATCAAGCAGTTCAATTACCTGCCTGATATGAGAAACTCCATATATATTCAGACCAGTAACAATCCCCGCTTCACGACTGTTTTGAACGGGAACTATCAACCCTTTGAACCCTTCTTTTTTAGTGGTGATTGCAATCGGTAATGCACCCTTAATAGGATTGATTGTGCCATCAAGATTAAGTTCACCCATGATCACATAATCCTTCAATCTTTCCGGATTAGAGATCTGCTGCGAGGCCGCAAGTACACCTACTGCTATTGCAAGGTCAAATGCGGAACCGGATTTCTTAAGGTCGGCAGGCGAAAGGCTGATCACCAGTTTCGTTCTTGGCATTCTATAGCCATTGGATTTGATCGCGCTTTCAACACGGCGCACACTTTCCCTCACTGCAATATCAGGAAGTCCGACGATATAAATTTTTATCCCCGCCAATACATTTACCTCTATTGAAATAGTAACAGCATCCACTCCATAAACTGCACTTCCGAATAACTTTACAAGCATGATGCAGTTTAGCACACCTGATAAAAATGAAAATGGTGAAAATACTCCGGTAAGAAGTGTTTTCACCATTCCGTGAATTATAAGATAACGTAACTATGATGATTTAAAAAGGAGCTTAACCTCCTTGTCAAATTCAACTGACACCGGCGCTGAAGATGATGGGATTTCAATCACTGTTTCCTTATTTTTCACAGCTACCACTGTTTCCTTTCCGCCAATAAAAACACTGATCGGAAATATAAACAGTGGTTCCTGTAATTGATTGATGATAATCTGAACCATCTTTTTTGATTTATCGTATTTCCATCGAAGCTTTAAGTCAGGTTGACCGGGCACAAAAAACCATTGATAGAAAAACTGGTTAAGATCCTTTCCTGAAACGGTCTCCAGGCATTTCTGAAGATCTTCTGTTCGGGCATTTTTACCACCATAGGTTTTGTAGTAAAGCTGAATACCTTTCCAGAATGTCTCTTCGCCGAGTTGAAACCGCAACATCCTCAAAATCCATCCGCCTTTCTGGTATGAATTGACATTAAGATGATCCATTAAACTCTTTACTGCTGAATCAACTACCGGAACCGGTTTTTCTGCCGCAAAAGCAATAATCTGTTCGCGGTCTTTTTTCAGAAGCGTTCGTACTGAATCAATACCATATTTGTTTTCCATATAGAACATGGTAAGGAAAGTCGCAAAACCTTCGCTTAGCCATATATGTGAGTAGTCTGTTTCAGTAGCCATATCACCAAACCATTGATGCGCTATCTCGTGTGCAATGGTTGGTTCTCCGCGCCTGGTGCCTGTGACAAGGTTCTCAGAGTAAAATATTGCACCTGCATTTTCAAGGCCACCGAATATTGTTTTTGATTGCACGTTCGCAAGTTTGCGGTAAGGGAAAGGCGCCACATATTTTTCAAAAAAAGGAATGATCTCTTTTGCGATACGAAAATCATAAAACCCTTTTTCACGATCTTCCGGATAAACCCATGAGCTAAGACGCACATTGCCGGTGCTATCTATATGTTCAACTGCGAAGTCTGCAATACCAAGCGTCATAACCTTCGTGGGGAGATCAATTGTTTCGCGCCAGTGTGTAAACCGTTTTCCATTTGCTATCTCTGTCTCCTCAACAAGTAACCCGTTTGCAACAACCTGGTAATGGAGTGGTGCCTTGATAAGGAAATCGACCCCGGCCTTGTCTGCAGGATCATCAACACAAACGATCCAGTTCCTTGCGCGATCGGGCCAGTTGTCGGCGAAGAAGCTGCGCCTTCCATATTTTGTTTTTGAAATGATCAGGCCATCTGAAGGTTCACCGGAATATTTTACAACGATCGTGCTCTTCATAAGCGGCGATACTTTTGCAGTGATATCTAACCTGTTTTGATCATGTCTGAATGCCGCAGCTTTTCCATTCAGGGTTACCGCAGTCACTTTCATCCCCTTTCCTTTTGGATCGGGCGAAGCAAGATCAAATGAAACGGTTTCTGCATTCTTTAATCCTTCGTACTCTATACTGGCCTCACAAATGATCGTGTTGTTCTCATCGTTCACGTCAATTGAAAAGGTGTAATGTTTCACATCTATTATTGCGCCTGGCTTCTGTGCGAAAACAGAATAGTTTAATGACAAGGCAAAAAGCAGGAAGAAAAGTTTCATTCGCGGCTGATATATTATTTTTATTTACGTCCTCAGATACTTTCGAGCAGGTCTACAACTTTTTCTCTTTTCAGGATAAGGTATCCCAGCCTGTCGTTACTCACTCCGTTCTTAAGCTGGTAACTGAAATAAAGCTGATCTTCCCGAACTTCAGTTTCGAAGTATTTTTTTGAAATGTTTGAATAGTCTTTCAATTCTTCTCCAATCTCGTACAAATGCGTTGAAAGTATAAAAATAGAGCTTTGAATTTTTATCAGACCTTTGATCACCGTCGATGAACATTTCATTGCATCCTGTACGTTTGTTCCTTTAAACAACTCATCGATTAACACGAGCCATTTGCCTTTATCCTTGATCTTGAGAATTGTTTTACGTATTCTCTGTACTTCATTAAAGAAATAACTTTCTCCCTTTACAATGTTGTCCACTACATTGATGTTGCTGAGCAGCCCGTCAAACATTGTAAGTTTCATGGAAGCAGCTGGTACGCCCATACCAAGATGTGCAAGAAAAACAGTTGTTCCCACAGCTTTGATAAATGTACTTTTCCCGGCCATGTTTGCTCCTGTGAGAAAGAGAAAGTTGGTCTCCTTGCTCAGCTTGACATCATATGGGATTGCCTGTGGCAGCAGGATATGAAAAAGACCTTGTGCGTCGATCAACGGTTCTTTGGCATCAACAAATTCAGGGAAATGAAGTTTATGTACCCGCATTGCCATTGCCATGGAATACCAGGCATCAAGTCGTCCGTAAATACTGATCAGCTCAAAGCTCTGATTCTTATAATGGTCTCTGAGGAAGCCACCATATTGCACGGTTTCTTTCCAGGTGAGTTTCTTTAAAGGATCTCTTTCTGCAAGCTCTGTCAGCAATGGCTTGTTGATCAGTTCCTGTGCCCGGGCGAGATAGCTTTTAAGCATGACCGGTGTATCATTTTTTTGAAGCAGGTCAAGCAGTTTTTTGAACCCCCGGAAAAAATCAGCGAAGTGCGTAACAGAAAATCTTACAAGTGAAAAGTCGGGACCATGAAATAATTTATAGGTGATCGCATCCGTGATGCCCGCTCCCGGAATGCTGTCAATATTGCTGTCGTAGAACTTCGCTATAACCATTACAGTTCCATTGGAAATTCCCGTTGGCCACTGATCAAGATCCCTGTAAACCGCGCGGATGATCTCCTGTGTTTCTTTGATCTTTTTCAGATCATTGAATGGGTTTTTGAAAAATTTCGATAGCCATTCCTTGCCATCAACTGTTCTTGTGAAATTGAGTTTGTGGAACACCGAAAACTCTTCTTCACTTTGAAACAGCGACAGGTCGTTGTATGTTATATTGTCTAATTCCATTCAATGTTTTGATGCGGTCAGGAAATTATCAGCCACGGTTAAATAATAATCTTTCTCCTCTGTTTGATTCATCAAAGGTGCCATTTCCATAAACCATGTGACCATTAACAAAAGTATGTGTAATGGCTGCAGGGAGTGTTGTTCCTTCTAAAGGACTCCATCCGCATTTGAAAAGTATATTCTCTTTAGTAACAGTTGTCTTGCCATTCAGGTCCACAATCACAAGGTCAGCCTGGTATCCTTCCCGGATATACCCACGGTTTTCAATCTGGAAACAGGTTGCTACGGCGTGACTCATCTTTTCAACAACCTTCTCTATGGTGATCTTTCCTTGTGCTACATAATTCAGCATCATAAGTACTGAATGCTGAACCAGTGGAAGACCGGCATGTGCTTTCTCATAGGAACCAGATTTTTCTTCGACAGTATGTGGTGCGTGATCGGTTGCGATCACATCGAGCCTGTCGTCCAGGAGTGCCGCCCAAAGTGCTTCCCGGTTATGCGGAGCTTTGATGGCCGGGTTACATTTGATCTGGTTTCCGAGTGTTGCGTAATCATCACTTGTAAAATGAAGATGATGCACGCAGACTTCACAGGTTATACGTTTTTCATTCAGCGGCAGCATATTTGAGAAAAGCTGCAGCTCTTTTTCAGTAGTTATATGAAGTATATGAAGTCTTGTGTTATGCTTCTTTGCAAACTGGATCGCAGTAAGTGAGGATTCGAAACATGCATTGTCATCCCGGATGATCGGGTGATCCGCTGCAACCAGTTCGCGTCCGGTTGCTTTGATTTTTTCGAGATTTGATTTGATGATCTTTTCGTCTTCACAATGTGTTGCGATCAGAACTTCTGAGTCACGAAACATTCTTTCAAGGCTGAGATGATTGTCAACAAGCAAACCTCCGGTAGAAGAACCCATAAAGATCTTTACGCCGGCAACCCTGTTTTTCTTATCATTTGTTTTCAATACCTCGTC
>JBEVNF010000396.1:0-5002 GCA_040508255.1 Flavitalea sp. | reverse complement strand
AGTTGTTTCAGATAGTCAATGATCGCAAAGCGCGATTGTACATCTACGCCAACTGTAGGTTCATCAAGAAATAAAATTTCTGGTTGATGTATTACGGAGATAGCAAGATTAACGCGACGTTTCATACCACCGGAAAACTTTTCAACCTGTTTGTTTGCAACTGATGAAAGGCCTAATACTTCGAGTAATTGGTTGCTGCGTTGCTTTATTTCTGTTTTACTTAAACCTGCCCAGGCTCCAAAAAATTCAAGATTCTCCAGTGGGGAAAGTTCATGGTAAAATGAGAAGTCTTGTGGAACGAAGCCGAATCGTTTATTGAATTCTTTTGGTTTTGAATTGATTTCCTGACCCAGCAGGTTCACTGAGCCGCCGGTATATGCAATAAGCCCGGTCATGATACTCATCAGGGTTGTTTTTCCGGCACCGTTTGGTCCAAACAGGCCAAAGCTTTCCCCTTTCTCAATTTTCAGGTTGAGTTTATTGAAGAGATGACCCGGCTGATCACGGTACGTAAACTCAAGGTTACTGATGTTTACGGCGAGATCGCCTGTCATTTCCATTTGATTTTAGAGAGATCGGTAAAGGCTTCTTTTTCGACATCTGCTATTTCGAAAAGAATATCGCTCATGGCGTTGAAGTCTTCCTGTTTGGTGAGTCTTCCTTTATAGATACCTGCAGCCTGCACTGCTGCTGACCTCCAGAGGTCGCCAGCTTTAGTGAACTTGTTGGAAGTTTCAAGCAACACTTCGTTATTATGATAGGCATGCGATTGTTGCAGAAACGCGGCATAGATATATCTGAAGCCACCGCCACCGGTGCCTATCTCTTCCTGCATACGTACAAGCTGCGCGAGGTAAAGGCCGGCTTTGGGCAAACCAAGATTGTCTTTCCATTTTTTGATCCGTTTGGCTGTAAAACGGATTCCGCTCACTCCTGCAATAGGACCGGGAATATGTAGCATGTCCCTGACATTTCTTTTGATACCACTTTTAATGGCATCTTTTATCTGGTCAGGCGTAATGATCTTTTTTTCTTTCGGATAGTATAGCTGTCCTTTTGGAGCCATCGCTCCTTTTGCGAAACGTACCCGTTCAAGTTCGTAGGAACTTAGCTTTGTTACGGTTTCCATCACCGGATCACTTATCAGATAGTCATCTCCTTCTTTTCCATAAACTATAAGATTATGGGCATTGAAGTGAAAGCGATATTCTTTAGGGAAGTAGGATAGAAAGTAAACACCGACCTGGCAACCTACAGGCTGACCATTCCGGATGCATTCTTCCAATACTTTTTGTCCTTCTTCGCGTGATGAGAATTTTTTGCGGACAACCGGGATCCCAAGCGCCTTGCAGGTTCTTTTGAATATGAGACCCGGCATCGTGCGATAAGCAAACGCTGGTCCCTTGTTCACCTTCATAAATGGGATGTAGATGAAGAACAATCCTGAACCTATTCCAAAGACCAATGGTTCTGTTAGTTCAGTTGCTCCGGCTGCTCCCAGCAAGTTGGTTGTGACACCATTCTCGCAGTGAGCTGCCTGCATATGTTTAAAATCATTCTTCATCAACATTCATTGTTTTCAGCTCCGTGATGCTGACGTTAAAGGTGTCCGCGTATTTTTGCAATTTTTTGTCTGTTAGTTTTGCAAACACAGAAGGTTTCATGTGCCTCCTGATCTGCCAGCCCCAGAATCCTGTGTAACCGGCGATTATTCCGATATCCATCAAACGGAGTTCCATGAAAAAAAGAAGCGGGCTGGCTTCATTTCTTTCAACCTTTGCCCTTGCGTCTGCAATTCTGTGTTTGATGTCTTCCCAGGCAATATCAAGTGCTTCGGCTTTTACTTCCCATCCTTTACTAAGTGCAGTTACATAATTGCCCTGTTCGTCGGTTGCATAGCTCAACTCTTTGGTAAGTATCGACAACGCGCTGCGATCCTGCGGTATGTTTTCTTTCTTCATATAACCGGGATTTATTTAGCAAAAGTCAGTAAAAACCAGTTCAGTAACAATTAATGTTCCTTCTTAACAAACTGTGAGCAGACCGAACATATAAGAAAACCTTGAGCTCTCCGGAACCATGAGAAGGATTTTTTCGCCTTTTTTGATGGTGCCGCTGTGGAACAGTTCATCTATCATCAGATAGATGGAGCCAGCCCCAACATTTCCTTTTGTTGAAAGGTTGATCCGCCATTTTTCGTAAGGAATCGGAATGCCAATTTCAATCAGGCGATCGTGAATTTTCTCTTTGAAAAATTCACTCGACATATGTGGAAGGAAGTGATCAATTGATTCTGATGTGAGCCCTTTTTTATCGAAAATTTCTTTAAGTTTTTTTCCACCAAGGGGAACGATGTTCGGGCTTAGAAGCTTTACATCCTGTTTGATGCTGAGTATAGAACTCGCTTTCATTTCATCAAATGTGTAATCGAGATAGCTTGTCAGCGTACCATCTTCTTTTTTCTCCGCGCCCATATACATGCAGGCGTCCATATCATTTGCATAGGATACACCATCGAGCCATTCAACTCTCAGGTTAACCCCGGTTTCATTCATTTTATTTGAAAGCAACAAAGCGCCTGCGCCATCTGAAAGCATCCATCTGAGAAAATCTTTTTCGAAAGCTATGTAAGGATTTTCTTCAAGCTCAATTAATTTCTGTACTTCATCCTGGAACTGATCAGCTTTAATTGCGGCGGACATTCTTTCAGATCCTGTTGCTACTGCAGTTTCAACATCACCGGCTTTGATTGCAAGGAATGCATATTTCAATGAGTGCATGCCAGCACAACAAACTCCGGATGGTGAAACAACTTCAATGCCTCCAATCTCCGGGATATGGCCATGTACCATTACTCCATGAGAAGGCATCATCTGATCAGGTGAAGAAGTGCCGCAGCTTAGCAGTTCAATAGTTTTTAGTTTGGAATCATCATCATTAAAGAGTTTTCTTACTGCTATTGCAGTCATCTCAGCATTTGTATGTGTTGCTTTGCCATTTTTGTCGAGTGCGTAGAACCTGTTTTTGATCCCGTTATTTCTGAGAACTATTCTTCTTGACTTTGATGGTTTATCATTTATATAGCCCAGGAATGATTCCATCTCATCATTCGATACTGGTTCATTTGGAAAAAACGTGGAAGTGTTAGTAATGTAAACCTGGTTCAACGACATCTTCAATTTATTAATTCAATCCTAAATAATATTGTTTCTTTCTCTTTATACTTTTCTGCAAAAACGGTCTGAACAAAATAGAGTAAATAGTGAATACTATCGGTGCTGCGACAAACAAGGCAATTAAAAGATAATATTTAAAATAAACAAGCCAACGGGTTCGATTCTTTTTTTTGATGATCGCATTAGCCCAGATTTTAAAAAGCTTGTTTCCTCTTTCTTCTATAAAGATAAGTCCATAATGTACTTCGATCGCCTTCACGTCGATGAACGCCTGCTGTAATCCATCCAGTTTATTCTGCTGCAGATGTTCTGCTGCAACTGCACCAAACCTGGTAGCACCATTGATGTCTTCATCTGAAACACCAGGCTTCGGAAAGATATTCAGATACCTGTCTTTTTTACCCGTAAGCATCCAATGAAATATGGTCACTACGCTGATGTGATTTTGCACACGATCTATGAGTACGCTGTTGCCTACGAGTTTTGCCCCAGCGTCTTTCAATAATTTCTTTACTTTTTCCTGCGAGCTGGCCCACATGTTTCTCGCGCCGATCAGTGTGATCACTGGTGTGTCTTTTAGGATGGCTTTGAATGCGGGATGATGTAGTATAGATGTAGCGGGAATGCTTGGAGACAGAAACCATGGTTGGTATGCAAAAATGACGAGGTCATATTTTGTAAGCTCAGTTTTGAACGGTTCCATTTTTGTCGGGATACCCAACTGGCTCTCGGGCATAGCGTCAAAAAATGACGGGGTGGTCCAGGGAAATGGAAAATCATTTACCGGTTTGATCCTTACATTTTCAACGGTCATTCCTGCCTGGACGAACGGGGCGGTGAAATTGTCAAGTATTTGCTTTAGCTGACCAGACTGTGTATAATATACGGCAAGTACTTTTTTGCTCATTCGTGATTCTTAATTAAAGTCTTTGGCGCTCAGAGCCTTTGATTTTGTCTGGGCATAATTTACTATAGCCTCCTGCACATTTTTAGGCAGGGTTTTGAACGATTTGCGAATATAGTCACTGTCGTTTTTTATTTCGCCTTTATAGCCAAGAATTCCCGGGGCTTGTTCCTGGATCATAAGCCGCATAAAGCGATACTCGGCATTATCTTTATCGGCAGTTATAGAGGCTTCGAGTTGTTCGTGCCCAGCCTTGAATGTTTTCAGTTTTTTTCCTGCGCCTGAGATCAGGCCTGCTTTTTTCATTGTCAGCGTTCCGAGAATCGCAGTTTTGTCGTTTCCGGTTGCGGCCTGCGCTTCCTTTAGTTGTGTTTCAACCTGCTGGAGGTTGTCGGTTGCCATCGCCTTGTAAAAACCTGTTTTATTATATGCAGTTTGGGCACTTGAACCGCTTATTGCCATTACTATCATAGATAGCATCAGACTCAGTGATAATTGCATCTGTTTCATAGGCTTAATTTGAATATAAAGTTAGTGACAAAATATGTTTCGGACAGTGGTTTCCGGTTGAGTTGAGACGATTTTAGCTTCCGAGCCGGTTGTAACCATGGCTGTTGTTGTATTCTTAAAATTCTGATGCCAGTTCTAATCTTTAATTATTTGCCCATAACCTGATATTTCATTTTTTTTGTGCCCTTGTTTTAACGAACCTATCTCACTATGATACAAGTAGGAGGCAAAGCACTCACACTGCAGGATTTTTCTGATATTGTTTTTTCTAACCGGGGAGTGAGTCTTGACACCGCTGCTGTGCAGAAGGTATCGGCGAACCACGCGTTCCTCCGTCAGTTTTCCAGTCACAAACTGATCTATGGCATCAACACGGGTTTTGGTCCGATGGCGCAGTTCAAGGTGAGTGATA
>JBEVNF010000394.1:0-3095 GCA_040508255.1 Flavitalea sp. | reverse complement strand
TGGTAACTGTCTTATGTATGAAATTCCAATCAGTGTAAAGTACGATCTCCGCAATACTTATCGTTCAAACTGGTTTATTACTGCCGGATTCTCATCTTACTTTATGAAGACAGAAAAGTATGATATGCTTTACCTGTATACTTCTTCCGGCTCAACCGCGGTTCATGACTATGAATACAAAAATTCGGATAAAAGTTATTTTTCACAGCTGAGATTAACAGGAGGTTACACCTATAAGCTACCCCGCAACTTTGGATTACGCATAGAACCATATTTCAACTTACCCGTAAGCGGAATTGGTTCAGGAAAGCTGAAACTTGTAAGTGCGGGATTGAATGCGGGTATAGTAAAGCGTTTGTTTTAAGCGATTGCAGCCTTTACAGCGGGTACCACGTTTGTTGCAAATAATTCGATAGACTTCAACAGCTTTTCATGCGCGATATCACCTGAAATGATCTGTGCCAGAAATCTTGTGTTTTTGAAGATCCCACACTGGTAGATCAGTTTTTTGGCGACCTCCTCAGGACTTCCGACAAGTAATGGTCCGTTGGGTTGACGCAGTTGTTCAAACTGAGGTCTCGTTAATGGTCCCCAGCCGCGTTCCTTTCCAACTTTGTTCATGATCTTTTCATAGATCGGGAAAAATTCATCAGCAGCCTGTTCAGAAGTCTCAGCGATATACATGTGTTCATTGATGGCTATCTGTAATTTGGAAAGATCATGTCCCTTAGATGCAGCTGCCTTCCTGTAAAGATCAGTTAGCTGAGCAAACCTGGCTGGTTCACCACCAAGGATCGCTATGGTCAATGGAAGATTGAGTTCGCCTGCGCGTATCACAGAAGCAGGTGTGCCACCAACGGCGATCCATATCGGTAACTTAGGTTGAAGAGGTCTTGGAAATACGCCTTGTTTCTGAACCGGTGAACGAAATTTTCCTCTCCAGTTCACGATCTCTTCGCTGTTGATCTGCATAAGCATTTCAAGTTTCTCACTGAACAGCTCATCATAATCCTGGAGGTTATATCCAAACAAAGGAAAGGATTCGATAAAGGATCCGCGACCTGCCATGAGCTCTGCGCGGCCATCTGAAATAAGATCAAGTGTTGCGAAGTTCTGATAGGTGCGTACAGGATCTGCAGAACTAAGGACTGTGACCGCACTTGAAAGCTTGATCTTCTCAGTTACAGCAGCAATTGCAGCAAGCATCACTTCCGGTGCAGACACCATGTAATCAGCACGATGATGCTCACCCAGTGCGTATACATCAAGGCCCAGCTTGTCTGCAAGCACAGCTTCTTTGATAAGTTCTTTCGCTCTTTTGTTTGCGTTTGTAGCATTGCCTGTTCCACCCTGTGGTACAACTTCTCCGAATGTGCTTAATCCAAATTCCATATTAAAGGGGTATTAAAATCGTGCAAAGGTAAATTAAAATAAATCACTGATTCCCGTTGAAAACCCGCGTATGATGACGCTGTTAACATAAGCATAATGTTGCCCTCTCATGATCTTATACATTTTTGCAAAAATTTTCAGAAACCTGTCTGAATAACATTGAAAGTATAAACTAACCAAATGAGAGTACTTGTCACCTTTGTGTTTATGGTTTTTGCCATGACCGCTACTGCACAACAAAAAACATCTATCAAAGGTTCGGTTCGCAATGAAGCCGGTGAACCCCTGCCAGGAGTCACTATTTCAGCTGCAGAAGGCAGCGACCAGTTTTCAACAGCTGCGGATACCACTGGTAACTTTTTGATTGAACTTACTATGGGTAAGAAATATCGTTTGCAATTTACCGCCACCGGTTACAAAGCTTATTCTGATGAAGTGAATTTGAATGCTGCGCAGGTTAAACCTTTGCTCATCACTCTTCAGTCAGATGATTCCAATCTTGATGAAGTGGTTGTGACCGCACTCGGTATCAGGCGTGAGCAAAAGGCGCTTGGTTATGCCGCGCAATCGCTTAATGAGAAATCAGTAAGCGATGCCAGATCAAATAACTGGATCAATGCATTGTCAGGTAAGGTTGCAGGTTTGAACATGACCTCGCCAGGTTCTGGTCCGCTCAATTCAACCAGGATCACGTTGCGTGGTGACGCATCTTTAAACGCAGACAATAACAATGCACTGATTGTTGTTGATGGTATCCCGATGAACAACAAGGGCGTAAGCTCAGGTACCGGAAATGCATACGGCGCAGGCTCAGGCAGTGATGTGCCTATCGATTTCGGTAATGGTATTTCTGATATCAATCCTGACGACATTGAAAGCATTACGGTTCTGAAAGGTCCTGGTGCTGCTGCATTGTATGGTTCAAGAGCCGGTAATGGTGCAATCATCATCACTACTAAATCCGGTTCAAAAAGAGATAAGGGAATCGGTGTAACATACAACACTAACATTTCAGGTAATACGGTACTTCGCTGGCCGGATTATCAATACGAATACGGACAGGGTACGGGTAAACAACTGAACTCACAGGGTGAGTTCTACTATTCCTATCAGCCATCGGCAGATGGAAATAATACTGGTGGAACAAGTAGTGCCTTTGGTCCAAAGTTCGATGGACAGGAATACTTTCAGTATGATCCTGCAGTGGAAGGACAATCTCCTGAAAGAAGACCCTGGAGACCATACACGGACAATGTGAAAGGCTTTTTCAGAACAGGATTCACGATCACCAACAATATCTCGCTTGAAGGTGGAAATGATAAAAGCACTGCAAGAGCATCGATCACCCATTCAAAAAATGAATGGATCATGCCGAACACAGGCTTTGAAAGACTCACTGCCAACTTCAATTTCAACACACAATTATCGCAACGTTTGAAGATCACTGCGAAGGGCAGTTATACCAACAAGAAAAGTGATAATCTTCCGGCCACTGGTTACAACAACCAGTCGATCGCTTACTTTATGATCTTCCAGAATCCAAACGTAGATCTTGACTGGTACCGACCGGTGTGGAAACGTGGGCAAAACCAGATCGACCAGGTGCATCCTTTCAGTTCATTTATTGATAATCCATATCTCATTGCTTATGAGATGACCAACTCTGTGAACAGCAATGCAGTGATCGGTAATATCGCTGCAAC
>JBEVNF010000386.1:0-3636 GCA_040508255.1 Flavitalea sp. | reverse complement strand
TGTTGTTTGCGGACACATACATCAACCTGAAATAAGAGAAATCTCGAACGATAAAGGATCGATCACCTATCTCAACTCGGGCGACTGGATTGAAAATCTTACCTCACTTGAATATCACAAAGGCGAATGGAGTATATATCGTTTTGCTGATGCTGGTCTGATCGATATGATTCTTGATGGATCAGAAGATGAAAAAGAGCTTTCAAACAACGAACTCTTTACAAATCTGCTGACCGAGTTTAACATGATGAAATAATGAAGATACTTTACGCCGTACAAGGCACCGGTAATGGCCATGTTTGTCGTGCAACTGAAATTATCCCTATCCTGCAGAAAAAAGGTGAGGTCGATATCCTGATCAGCGGTACACAGTCTGAGGTTCACCTTCCTTTCCCGGTTAAGTATAAATTCGGCGGTCTCGGTTTTGTGTTCGGTAAAAAAGGTGGGGTAGATCTTCTTGCTACCTACCGCAAAAGTCATCTCAAACAGTTACTCAGGGAAGTTAAGAGTCTTCCCGTTGAACAATATGATCTGGTGATCAGCGATTTTGAACCGGTTTCTTCATGGGCCTGTTATCTGCGCAATCGTCCCTGCATAGCGCTTAGTCATCAGGCAGCAGTGCTGAATAAAAAATCACCACAACCAAAAACAACTGATGCAGTTGGCAAGGCGATACTGAAATCATATGCTCCTGCAACAGTGAGCTATGGATTTCATTTTGGTGCCTATGATGAAAATATTTTCACTCCCGTTATCAGATCGGAAGTAAGGAACGTTGAGGTGACAAATAAAGGTCATTACACGGTTTATCTGCCATCTTACAGCGATAAAAGGATAATCCGTGAGCTGGCACAATTCGAAGGAGTGAAGTGGGAGATTTTTTCAAAACATTTTGAACAGCCTGTTTCGTCCGAGCATATCCGTTTGTTCCCAATCGATAACGAACGTTTTATAAAGAGTATGGCTTCATCGGCGGGTGTATTTTGTGGCGCTGGTTTTGAAACTCCTGCAGAAGCTTTGTACCTCGGTAAAAAGCTGATGGTGATACCGATGAAAAATCAGTTTGAACAACACTGCAATGCTGCTGCTTTAAAAGATCTCGGTGTACCTGTTCTCAAAAGTCTTAAACGTAAACACGCTGACCTGATAGCCAACTGGCTTCAGTCTGACAAAATAATTTCTGTAAACTACCAGGATCAGACTTCTGAAATCGTTGATCATGTGATTGAAATGCATGGCTTGCTTGCCTCTGAACTTTCTCTCGCTGCGTTCGAAAACCAGAAGTTGAATGTGAAAAAACTCAAAGGACTCACATTAAAAAAGATTCTGCTGAAAATCACCAACTGATATATGGAACTGACAAGGCAAAGCTTTGGGTCTGACTTTGCCTGGGGTGTGTCAACCGCTGCTTTCCAGATCGAAGGCGCGGCACATCAACATGGCAAAGGAAGTTCTATCTGGGACGAATTCACGCATAGAAAAGGCAAGATAAAAAGCGGTGACACAGCTGATGTTTCATGCGATTTTTACCACAAGTTTCCGCAGGATCTCGCTTTAATGAGATCAATGAATATCTGCAATTTCCGGTTCTCGATCTCCTGGTCACGCATATTTCCCAATGGTATCGGGCATATCAATAAGGCTGGAGTGGATTACTATAACAGGCTTATCAATTTTTGTCTTGAGCTTGAAATAGAACCATGGGTAACATTATATCACTGGGACCTTCCACTTGAGCTTGAAAAGCAGGGTGGGTGGGCAAAGCGCGAAGTGCTGAACTGGTTTGAACATTATGTCGCGTTCTGCATAAAAACATTTGGTGACAGGGTTAAACGATGGATGATACTGAACGAGCCAATGGTATTTACCGGCGCAGGATATTTTCTTGGAATACATGCCCCTGGAAGAAGAAGTCCGGAATCATTCTTTGCAGCTGCGCATCATGCAACACTTGCTCAATCACTTGGTGGTAACATCGTACGCTCCCTGAAAAGCGATGCCATTATTGGTACTACATTTTCATGTTCAGCAATTGAACCTGCATCCCTCATCGAAGCAGATATTGCTGCTGCGTCGAGGGTAGATGCATTGCTGAACAGATTGTACGTGGAGCCGCTGGTTGGCAAAGGTTATCCTTTGAAAGATCTTAAAATACTCCAGCGACTTGAACCCTATATCAAAGATGGTGACGAGGCAAAGATGCAGTTTGATATGGACTTCATCGGGGTACAGAATTATACTCGTGAGATAGTTTCCCATTCATGGCTCACACCTTATCTGCAGGCAAAACTTGTAAAAGCTGATGAAAGAAAAGTTGATCGCACGTTGATGAACTGGGAAGTATATCCTCCTTCGGTTAATACCATGCTTCATCAGTTCGCTGCATATCCGGGTGTCAAATCACTTATCGTAACTGAGAACGGTGCTGCGTTTGAAGATCATGTGGAGAATGGTGCCGTGAATGATGTAAGTCGCACGCAATATCTGCAGGCATATATTGGTGAAGTGCTACGTGCCAAAAACGAAGGTGTTCCCGTGGAGGGATATTTTGTGTGGACCTTCTCTGATAACTTTGAATGGGCAGAGGGATATCATCCGAGATTTGGTCTTGTGCATATAGATTTCGGAACACAAAAGCGAACTATCAAATCATCGGGTATCTGGTATAAAAAATTCCTTTCCGGTGATGTTAATCTCAATTCAACTCCGGATCAGCATTCTTCAATACATTTGCATCCAGCAATAAATAAGATATGAAATTTCAACCATTAACAATTCTTGCAGCAGCTATGCTGTTTGTTTGCTCGCTTCATGCACAACAACTGAAGCTTGGTTCATTCAACCTGAGGTATGATAACAAACGTGATAGCGGTAACCTATGGGTTGACCGCGCACCCGCAGTAAGCGAACTGATCCGTTTCCACGAATTCGATGTATTAGGTACACAGGAAGGAATGAAGAATCAGCTCGACGATATCAGCGCAGCACTGCCTGAGTATGCACGTTATGGAAAAGGAAGAGATGATGGTGGCGACAAAGGCGAGCACTCAGCAATCTTTTATAAAAAATCGGAATTCAAATTATTGAAGAGCGGTGACTTCTGGTTGTCGGAAACACCTGACAAACCAGGTCTCGGCTGGGATGCCACATGCTGTAACCGTATCGCATCATGGGTATATCTGCAACACATAAAATCCGGTAAGAAATTTTACTTCTTCAATGCGCATTTTGATCACCAGGGTAAGGTAGCAAGAGTTGAAAGCGGCAAACTTATCGTAAGCAAGATCAAAGAGATCGCTGGTGCCGCACCAGCCGTATTTACCGGTGATCTTAACGGAGCACATGATAGTGAATGGTATCTGACAATTGCAAACTCAGGTGTTCTTTTTGACACCTACAAACAGGTTCAGCATCCTTATGCATTGAATGCTTCTTTTAATGCATTCGGCGCTGCAAGGCGCGATCAGAAACAGGTTATTGATCACGTATTTGTTACAAAACAATTCACAGCAAGCAAATGGGGTATTCTGACAGATACATATTACGGCAAATTTCCATCGGACCATTTTCCGGTGATCGCTGTTGTTACACTTAAATAACAACATTCATAATAATCGCATAAAAAAGCCGGTTAAC
>JBEVNF010000348.1:0-10080 GCA_040508255.1 Flavitalea sp. | reverse complement strand
GCGTCGCTCGTGAATTTTTCACAGTTTGTACGTTATTACTATCCGCATCATAAAGAATTGCTTAATGAGGCGAAAAGCATTGTTGTAGCAAACGGATACAAAAGTTTTCCGTTGAGTGATGCCTGGCCGTTTGCAAAGGTTTACAAGATTCTTGGTTTCAACAACGGCGTAAAACTTGAATACCTGGCGAAAACCATAATATCAAAACTTAAATAATCAGGGCATTAGCCTTTGATCAATATGAAAATACGCATAACGCCCATATCAGTAGTACTGTTTATTTACCTTGTTGTGTTCGTACTCCACTTTACGATTGCAGAGGTAGTAGTACCACCGCTGACTAACGTATACTATGCCTGTACCTTTTTATTTCTTGGCTTTTTGCTTTCGCGTAACAAGCTCGAGACTATAACATTTCCCCTGATCCTTGCTGCAATCGTTTCCATGGTACTCAGTACAAATGTTACGCTGGAAACCTATATGAGATTTTTTAGCTCCATCCTGGTACTACTTGTTGCTGGTCCACTGCTTCAAAACAAAAAGATCAATAAGATCCGCGATCATTTATTCTGGTGGATCATATACATCTATGTCTTCATCACGATTGGTTCACTGATCTGGGTAATGGCAGGATTACCATCTTTATCACCTGGTAAATTGCCTATAGCTCCCGGTCGGGAATACTTCAGGAATGGAATCGCACAACATGAAATGTTACTTGCGCCGATGGCAGGGATTTCAGCTATCTATGCATGGCATAACCTGTTCTTTCTGCAGATTTCAAAACGCACAAGGATATTAAACGTGATCCTGTTTTTCTGTGCATGCGCAACAATGCTGATGGCAAGCTCGAGAGTTGTACTTGTTTCGGTATTGCTGACTTTCATTTTCTCGTTCTCGACACGGTTTGGTGTGTTCCTTAAAAAGATCCGCAAAAATACCGGTTGGGTTTCGCTGGCGGTTATCGTGCTTTTATTTGCTCTTGCACCTGCGGGCATCTACCTGAGTAAATTCATTGAGAACAATACACGTATCGAAGCAAAAGGAACCGCGAACTCAAGAGTTGAAATGTGGGCGGCACGCTTTGCAGATTTTGAGCTGAATCCATTTTCAGGAGCCGGCTTTGCATCTGTATCAAAAGAAGTTATTGAGAATGAAAATCTCAGATCAGGAGTTGCCAAGGGCGGTCAGATTGAGTTTGGATCATTGTATTTGCAGGTGTTGTCTACAATGGGTGCGCTTGGTGTTGCAGCGCTGCTCTTGTTTTTCGGAAGGATCTTTTTCATCGGTTACATCAATCGTATGAAACCAATGGCGCATCTGCCACTACTAATGTTCATCTTCCTGATACTACAGGCAGTTGCAGAGACACACATTTTCGCAGCGGGCGACGTATTGTGCGTTTTCAGCTGGCTTGTGTTTACAAGGCTTTACAACCTGCAGTACATACACAAGGTGAATCTGAAGCCGGTAAAGAAGGCATCCCTTGCTTCTGAAATGCAGACATTCAATCAACAAAGGTTACAAGAACAATAGACGATGTTTAAAAAGCTGTTTTCATTTTTATTGCCCTGGTCACTAAGACGACGTTATCTCAACAGATTTTTCAGGTACGAGATTGACAAAACTGCACGGATTGGTTTGTCATGGATCTTCCCTGCAAAACTTGTAATGAAAAAGGGTGCTCTGATCGAGCATCTCACAGTGGCTGTGCATCTCGATGAGATCATCATGGGTGAACAAAGTGTTATCGGCAGATCAAACTGGATCACCGGTTTTTCATCTGATTCTGATTCACTGCATTTCAAACACCAGGCTGGCAGAAAATCGGTGCTGAATCTTGGGGATCATTCAGCGATCACCAAAAATCATCATATTGACTGCACCAGCCCCATATACATAGGAAGATTTGTAACAGTTGCAGGTTACCAGTCACAACTTTTAACCCACTCTATTGACCTCGTTGAAAGCCGTCAGCATAGTGCACCTATACATATCGGGGATTACACATTTGTAGGCACCAATTCGGTTATACTTGGGGGTTCTGTTTTGCCTCCTTATTCTGTACTCGGTGCAAAATCGTTGCTGAATAAAGCCTTCAAAGATGAATGGATGTTGTATGCAGGTGTACCTGCCACTCCCATCAAGCCAGTACCAAAAGAAGCAAAATATTTTACAAGACCCGAAGGATTTGTTTTTTAATAAACAGTGTTTTAACAGAACCCGGTCCGGTCATTGAAATGACCCATAACACAAATCAATGAAGATTCTACATATAACAGCAAGTATTGATGCGAAGGCAGGTGGTGTAAGCCAGGCTGTGAGAACCATCATCAGGGGACTCGCCGAAAGCGGTGTTCAGAATGATGTTGTTTGCCTTGATGAACAAGGCACGCAATTGCCAGGTGATCTGTTTGAGGGATATTTCTTTGGTCCCGGTAAATCATCGTGGAAATATGCACCTGAATTACTTGCGTGGCTATACAAACATCTTGCGGAATATGATGTGGCAGTAGTTCATGGTTTGTGGCAGTATCATTCATTTGCGGCGCAGAAAGCATGGAGTTCACTTCGTGGCAAAAAACCAAAATTGCTGGTTATGCCTCATGGTATGCTTGACCCATATTTTCAAAAGGCGAGCAGTCGTAAGATCAAAGCATTGCGCAACTGGCTATACTGGAAACTGGTTGAGAACAAACTTGTCAATAATGCAGATGGTATGTTGTTCACTGCGGAGATCGAGCGTGAAGTATCAGCACAGCCATTCAAACCGTATAAAGTAAAGTCGGAGCATGTTGTTGGTCTCGGCGTTGAAACACCTCCCGCATTTGATCTGAAAATGTTTGATGCTTTTAAAGAGCAAAGCGGACAGACCATCAATGAACCTTATATACTTTTTCTTGGTCGTATAGATCATAAGAAAGGGGTTCGAGAACTGGTTACTGCATACCTCCGTCACAAAAGTGAAGGCACTGTGTTGCCGAAACTTGTGATTGCAGGACCAGGTGGTGATACAGAATATGGACAGATGATCCATATGATGAGTAGTGATTGTAATGATATTGTATTCACCGGTATGCTTACAGGCAATGCAAAATGGGCAGCATTTTATGGCAGCGAGGCATTCATCCTTCCGAGTCACCAGGAAAATTTTGGCATTTCAAATGCTGAGGCGCTTGCATGCAGCAAACCTGTTCTGATCAGTGATAAGATCAATATCTGGAAAGAGATTGAAAAAGGCGGAGGTGGCCTTGTAGAAACTGATACAACGGAGGGTGCCTATCAGCTGATCAAAAAATGGATCTTAAAAACACCGGCAGAAAAACAAAAATTCAGCGAAAATGCACTGAGTACTTACCGGAAGAATTTCAGTTTCGAAATGGCGAATGCAAAATTCCTGAAGGCAATAAACTTTCAACCAACTAACAGACAGGCTAAGATCAATGCATAACCAGGATACTTATACCGGCCCATCGTTTTCATTAAAGAACCGTCTTGCGCGCGTGATCTGGAATACCGTATACGCGGTGTTGTTCAGGTATTCGCCGAGACCATTGCATGGATGGCGTTCGATGTTATTAAAATTGTTTGGTGCAAAGCTCGGAAAGAACGTACATATATATCCTGGAGTAAAGATCTGGGCGCCATGGAACCTTGAGGTTGCAGATGATACAGGAATTGCAAACGATGCCATTCTGTATTCGATGGGTAAGATCAAAATTGGTAAACGGGTTACCATCAGTCAGGGTTCACATATTTGTGCCGGTACACATGACTATACGCAAAAAGGGTTTCCATTGCTGGCTATTCCGATCACTATCGGTGATTATGTATGGGTAGCAGCAGAATCTTTTATTCATCCGGGGGTAACTATCAATGACGGAGCGGTAATAGGTGCCAGATCTGTGGTAACCAAGGATGTTCCCGAATGGATGGTTTGTGCCGGGCACCCATGTAAGCCATTGAAGAAGAGAGAATTCAACTGATCAGAACTAAAACATAAAAACAACAATGGTTTCGATAATCATACTGACGAAAAATGAGGAGAATGATATAAGAGGGTGCCTGGAATCAATAAAATGGTGCGATGATGTTCATGTGCTTGATTCTGGCAGCACAGACAAGACAATTGAGATTTCAACTGAACTGGGAGCTAAGATCAGCTTCAACAAATTCAGGAGTTTTGGCGACCAGCGTAACTGGGCGCTTGACAATATTGAGACCAAATACGACTGGATTCTTTTCCTGGATGCCGACGAGCGCACAACAGACAAGTATACGACAGCGTTATTTGATGCGATCAGGAAGGCCGGGCCAGATGTGGCGGGCTTTTACTGCTGCTGGAAAATGATCCTTGATGGCAAATGGATCAGGTTCTGTGACAACTTCCGTAAATGGCAGTTTCGTGTGTTGCTGAGGGGAAAAGCCAGGTTCAAGGACTTTGGTCATGGGCAGAAAGAAGATATTATTTCCGGTGAGGCGCAATATCTTATGGAACCGTATCTGCACTATGGATTTTCGAAAGGCTGGGCACAATGGATCGACAGGCATAACAGGTATTCAACAGAAGAGGCTATCAGTCGCAGCAAGGTGCGTCCCCCGTTCAGCCAGGTATTTTCAAAACATGGCAGTCTGAGGAACGTTGCGATAAAATCATGGATGAGCCGTTTTCCAGGCTGGCCATTGATAAGATTTGTGTACACGTATTTTTTACGCCTCGGTTTTGTTGAAGGCAGACAGGGATTTACGTATTGCGTAAATATCTGTTATTACGAATTTCTCATACAGATAAAAATGAGGGAAATCCGAAGACAGCAGCAACTAAACGGGGCAATCGCTTAGTAAGTAAAAATAAAGCATGTTTAACCCGACATTATTACAACCTAAACCCAAAACTCTGCAATGGTTCATTGCGTTGACAATTATGTTATTGTCAGCGGTAAAGAGCTATGCCCAATTCCCTGATTCCACCATCATAACCGTTGGTGCAAGGGGACAATATTCATCCAGCGATTATCAGCCGCTTTGGCTGGTGGCGAACAAATATGGAACAGTTGCCGATCAGAAAGGTGACTTCTCTCCTTTTATCAGGGCCAGCAGCAGGCACGTACTTGCCAACCTGGGTTATTCGGAAGACACTGTAGATAACAGTCTCTATCTGAAATTTGGTGGGTCGCTGTATGCAAATAACTATCTCAAAAAAGCCGTATTGCCGGAAGCTTATGCGATACTTGGGTATAAAAACTGGGCACTTCGGTTTGGTCGTTTTCAACAGATCACCGGTGATGTTGATCCCCAATTGTCAACAGGCTCGCTCGGTATCAGCGGAAACTCTCTGCCAATACCAAAGGTTGATATTGCTGTAACTGAATACACGAATGTACCATGGACAAGAGGCTTTCTTAAGTTCAAAGGTAACTTCGCTTATGGCTGGTTTGGCAATAACCGTTATATGAAAGAAGCCCTCTACCATGAGAAGACTTTCTATATGCAAATGGGTCGTGGACGCCTGAAAGTTTATGGCGGACTCTTGCACGTTGCGGAATGGGCGGGTAAGCGTGGAAGAATTTCACTTGACCGGTCATTCAAAGGCTTTCTCGACGTGGTGTTCGTGAACGAAGCGGATGATGGCAGCGTTGGTACAGATCAGAATGGTTTAAGGCCAAGCCGCGCAGGTGATCAGCGTGGCACGCTTGAAGGCGGTATGTCGTACGAAGGGAACACTGTGAATCTTCGCGGATACGTACAGGTGCCTTTTGAAAGTGGCGAAGAAGTTGATTACCAGAATCGCTCAGCCCTGCTGGGTTTTGTTGTGGCACCAACTGATCAGGAACTTAGGCTGAAAAAGATACTGGTTGAATTACTTTATACCAAAGAAATGGCGGCCTGGGTGTTCTCAGGACAGCGTCAGACTCTTTATAACAACGGATATTATAAAACAGGTTGGGAATATGAAGGGATGGTGGTTGGAACCCCATTGTTTACAAACAGGAACAGGGCAAATAAATACTTCCCTGAAATTGTTCCTTATAACTGGGACGCTCCTAACAACAGTGTTATCGGAAACACCAACATTGTAAATAACATGCTGATGGCTATCCATGTGGGTTCCATTTACCAGGTTACAGATGCAATGGTCGGGAAGACCCTTATAACCTATGTAAGAAATTACGGATCATTGAAAACAGGACCATTCAATCCTGTAAAGGTTCAGTTCCACGCGGGGCAGGAGTTTACATTTAAACTTCCTGAAACAAAATGGGACCTGAAACTTGGGGTAGGGCTGGATTTCGGTGATCTTGGCACAACTGTGGGTGGTATGCTGCAATACAGTTATAGAGTATGGTAAAAAAAGGTAATCTGATGGTGTATTAAGTTTAAAATTTTGTTAATCAAAAGCTCGTTCCGGCAAGAATTAGTTGTTAGTTTTATAGCCGGATAACACTGTTTGTCTTGCCTTAAGTGATCCTGGGACTTTGCTCACCGGATCCGGAAATCATATCCTTTATAATTGCCTCCCGCATAGAAAAGAAACTGTCATGCCATGTGATCGGGACATCTGTATCATCATGGTAACACTAAGTTGAATGAAACCAATATCGATTTGAAAGTACTGTTTGAGTCAGAATCAAATCATCTCAAATCCTTAAGCTATGAATCAAGCGAGAATACTTTTACTGGGCGGAAATTATTTACCTGAACCCACGGGTATTGGTAAGTATAATGGAGAAATGATGCACTGGCTCGCAGGTGAAGGCTATGAGTGTGGCGTTGTTACAAGTTATCCGTATTACCCGCATTGGAAAATTCAATCACCGTATGAACGCAAGTCATATTGGTTTTCTAAAGAAACTGTAACTACTGAAGACAAGGACATCAAAGTATATCGTTGTCCGCATTACATTCCGGAGAAACCATCTGGTCTGAAAAGAATGGTTTCTGATCTTTCTTTTTTCATTTCTGCTTTCTTCCAGGTTTTCATGCTGCTTTTTACAAAGAAGTATGATTATATCATTGCAGTGGTCCCTCCATTTCAGCTGGGATTGCTTGGAATGTTTTACCGCTTCTTTAAGGGTGGTAAACTGATTTATCATATTCAGGATCTGCAGATCGATGCAGCGAAGGAATTAAAGATGATCAGGTCGAATTCTTTGCTGAACATCATGTTCAGTGTTGAAAAACTGATCCTGAAGAAAAGTGATTTCGTGAGTACTATCTCTGATGGTATGATGAGCCGCGTGATGAAAAAGGTTAACAAGCCTGTTATCTTTTTTCCAAACTGGTGCGACACCACAAGTTTTCATCCTCTTACAAACAAAGAAGAGCTTAAGGCTAAGTTTAATCTGGATCCATCTAAAAAGGTGGTGCTTTATTCAGGAGCAATTGGTGAGAAACAGGGGCTCGAAGCTGTTATCCACGCAGCAAAAGCACTTGTTGATCAGAACATACAGTTTGTGATCTGCGGATCTGGGCCGTACAAAGAGAAACTTATTAAGCTGGTAGAAAAGCTTGGGGTTACAAACCTCGCCTTTATGCCATTGCAGCCAAAGGAAACATTCAATGACTTCCTGAACATGGCAGATCTGCATCTTGTATTGCAGAAGGCCAATGCGAATGATCTTGTGATGCCTTCAAAACTTACAACTATCCTTTCAATAGGTGGGTTGTCGCTTGTTACGGCAACACAAAAAACAAGTCTTCACAGTATCCTGACCCGTCATGATATGGGAATATTGGTTGAACCTGAAAATGAACAATTGCTGATCGAAGCGATCAGCAACGCGATGCAGCATTCATACGCTGGTATGAAAGAAAACGCAAGAACCTTTGCACTTGAATATCTTACTATGCACAGTGTGATCGATCGTTTTCTCAGCGATATAATGCCTGAACGCGCGCAGGTTAAAGTTCCGCTTGCAACCATTACAACCACCACGCAGGTAAAAGAAGAACCAGCCGAGAGCAGCGATATGATGTCTTATACAACAGGGCAGTAATTGTAACAAACCTCAAACATGAACCAGAAATTTCCTTTGATTGTAAGAATGGTCTTTATGATCCTTGACCTTCTTATGTTGAATACTATCTTCTTTTTGATGAAGTGGTATGTGCTGGATGGCAATATTGCTTCTATAGACCGTGAATACCAGTTGTTCTGGATGGTGGGCAACATTGCCTGGCTCATCTGTGCGTGGGGGTACAACCTTTACGAGGGCAAAAGTACCAGCAAATTTGAAAGCTTCCTGGGGCGCACCTTCCAGGTATATGTTGTATTCCTGATCCTTACACTTACATACCTCTACTTCAGTCGTGAGCTGGTAGTTTCGAGGGTGTTTGTAAGTATATTTCTTGCCAGCCTGGCGGTTTCGTTATTGCTGAACCGCATGTTCTATCTGCTGGCTGATATCCACTTCAGAAACAAAGAATACCTGATCAAAAGGGTAATGATCATCGGTTATAATGATATCGGTAAAAAACTCGCAAGCTATTTCGAAAGAAACAATACACATATGCGTGTGGTAGGCTATTGCGAAGAATATAATAAGGTAAAGGAGCTGAGTAACTATCCAATCCTCAATACGCCTCTAAACGCCGTAAAGGCGTCTCAGGAGTTCAAGATCACCGAGATCTATTCAACCATTCTTCCTGAACAGGACCACCGTATTTACGAGCTTATGCAGATGGCTGACCAGGCTTGTATCCGCTTCAAACTCGTACCTGATTTTGGTTTGTTTGTAAACAGACCAATGCACCTGAACTATCTCGCCGGAATGCCTGTATTAACAGAACGTACAGAGCCCCTGGAAGAAGATGCAAACAGATTGCACAAACGTGCATTTGATATAGTATTCTCTTTGTTCGCGATCGTGTTTATTCTAAGCTGGCTGATACCGATCATCGGATTGCTGATCTGGCTTGAATCACCGGGCCCTATCTTCTTTGTACAAAAAAGATCTGGTCTCAACAACGAGCCTTTCAACTGTATCAAGTTCCGCAGTATGAAGGTTAACAAAAATTCAGACACTGTGCAGGCAAGACGCGATGACGATCGTTTTCTGAAGATTGGTAAGATACTTCGTAAGACAAACCTTGATGAGTTTCCGCAATTCTTCAATGTGCTTAAGGGCGATATGAGCATTGTAGGTCCGCGCCCGCATATGCTGAAACACACCGAAGACTATTCAGCGATCATCAGTAAATACATGATCCGTCAGTTCATTAAACCTGGTATCACCGGATGGGCGCAGGTAAACGGGTACAGAGGCGAAACCAAAAAAGTGCAGGATATGGAAGCACGTGTTGATCATGATATCTGGTACGTTGAGAACTGGAGTATATTGCTTGATCTCAAGATCATAGTACTTACTGCCTACAATGTGTTTAAGGGTGAGAAGAATGCGTTCTGACGAAATAGATTGAAAAAAGGGATTTTTTATAGAATTGAAACTCCGCGCTTTTGTGCGGAGTTTTTTTGTTTTGGGAAAACGCATAACCTGAAGGTGGTTGCTGAACAACATGTCTAAAACTGAACGTAATTGGGTCCTGATATTCTCACCGGCAATGTTGGGAATAATATTATGTGTGCTTTTTATACTGCTTACAGAGTGTATGATTTTTTGGTTTGACAATATTAACAATCTTATGTGATGACAACGCGATAGCATCTGCAGAAAAGTTGTGAACTTAATCTTTCACTTAGCGACCATCCTATGCAGATAACTACATCCTTCCATTCTATAAACATTAGTGAGAAAATCATCAAAGTTGCTTTGGCAGCTGTTTGTTGTATTATCCTTGTTACAAGAACTTCAGCGCAGGATTACCATAAACTTGATACCCTTGTTACAGGACAGATTTTTCCAACAGGATACGTGTCTACGGCACTTAATAAAAGGCAGAAACAGTCATTAAGCACAAAAAAGATAAAGCTGATTACCTTTTATTTATCTCATACAAATATTCCCAAATCCTCGGTTATTGACAAGAATAAAGACTGGGGGATTGTGATGATCAATGCCAAAACGAAGAACACAAATCTGTTGCAAACTAATTTTCTGCTGGACGAGCAAGGATTCATTA
>JBEVNF010000339.1:0-3934 GCA_040508255.1 Flavitalea sp. | reverse complement strand
GGTTTACGCGAACAACTGTATTGCGTATCGCGAGAATGCTTTTCAGAACCGCCAGTGCATCTGAAACTTCTGCACCCTGGTAGTTACCTTCAAGCTGTGGCATCATTTCAGCAGAGGTCTCAATATAATCGATGAGTTTATAAAGATCGTCAATACTCCTGTTGCTGATACGTTGCAGATACCTGTTCTCGGCAACCGCGTTCTCAATAAGACTAAGATTGAACAACTGATCAGATGAGCCGATCACATCACCAAGGTTATACACATCAGCACGGTTTGCAAGCATGTCAGGGATCCTGAACTGCTCACCACTTTCCGTGTATGGGTTTCCGGCCATTACTACACAGAAACGTTTTCCGCGGAGATCATAAGTTTTGCTTTCGCCCTCAAATATGCCATCCATTTTACGCTGACCATCGGCAAGTGAAATAAACTTCTGAAGGAACTCAGGATTACAGTGTTGTATATCATCAATATAAAGCATCACGTTGTCAGCCATTTCAAAGGCGAGATTGATCTTTTTCAGTTCTTCTCTTGCGCCGGATGTGGTGGCTTCAACCGGATCGATTGAAGTGATGTTATGACCGATGGTTGGTCCGTTGATCTTTACAAAATGCAAACCCATCGTTTTGGAGAGATACTCCATCAATGTGGTCTTACCATAACCCGGAGGAGAGATCAATAACAACATACCCATTCTCGCGGTACGTTTATCATCACCTGCAGCACCAAGCTGTTTTGCAAGATTCGCGCCGAGCAATGGAAAATAAATTTCATTGATCAAACGGTTACGCACAAACGAACTCAGCACCTTTGGCTCAAACTCACTGATCTTGAGTGATTGCCTGTATTCTTTGACCAATTGTTCCTTCTCGCGATGGAACGCTTCAAAAGCAGGAACAACAGTATCAAAATAGGTTTGCATCTTCTGAAGAAAACGATGATAGTTGATCGTGATCTGCTGTTCATTGATCACTGTATGTGTTCCCTTGATGCCCGATATAATCGCGGTGTCAGATGCGGCCTTCTCGACATAACCCTGCTCGCGGAATAAGATCACGCAGGCTGCTTCATCAATGTAGGAGCTATCATAAACAACACTTGCCGAATTTAAAAAAGCCTGCAGCCAGTTTCGTATGATCTGGAACTTTTCATCAGAACTGAATGCTTCATTATATGCATCCTTGTCAAAAAATGCTATTCTTTTATTGGTGGTCAAAAATTGCTGGAAATCTTTTTTGATATGATTTGCCTGCTGGCTCACTGTAAAGCTCACAGGATGTGTGGTATTTCCAAGTTCAGCATAGAGATATTCAGCAACAGCGGTTTCTGATGCTGTTATATGTGCCGGACTCAATCTGTATTTCCCGGCTATTTCATTAACCACAAAATCATGTTGCCTGCTTTCCGGGAAGCTTGCTTCAATGGCGTGTGCCGCTGTGATCAGTTGAGTTAGTTTATTCCTGGTTTCTTTTGGAAGCTGATACCAGAACAATTGCGCAGCCACTCTTGTTTCCGGTGTGTAACGAAGAATGCCGAGCGAATTTCTTAATGAAACCAGTCCCTCATAAATAGCAATCGCGTCTGTATTGTGCACGCCTTTAAGATAACCGGCAGCATAATCACGTTCAACCTTGCTATTGATAAATCCCTTGTAGTCAAAGTTGGATCGGTCCTTCGATTCAATCATGGCATTGAGTGCCTGGAAAGCCAGGTATTCGCCACGATAGATCTCATTGTTTTCAGAGATAAGCTCCTGCTCCCATGAAAGCCTGTATTTGTAAAGTGTTTCGGCTTTTACTTCCTTGTAGAAGCTTGTTCCGACAAGATGATAAAACAGTCTGTCATCTCTTTTGATAATACCAAGATCAAGCACCTGCTTGTTAACCACAAATTTGTAATCGCCAAGCGAGATGATGTTCTGCCCATCAGCAAACAGATCCGTTTTATCTTTCAGATTTCTTAGCGCATCTTCCTGCGAAACCTTCAAAAGATTTTCGAGATTTTCCGCTTTTGCAACATCACCAAGTTCCGCAAGGTCTGCTGCAAGACTTCTGACCTTCCCTATCATAAGATCAGACGAGAAGAAAGCGTAGATATCTTCTTTGTTATTAAATGAGCCGGCTTTGTTCCCGATGTTTTTCAATACACGTAAACCAACCTGTTCAAGCGAAGTAGTCTTTTTGTTGATGTTTGCGATCAGCATTTCGTTCTTGCCGTTGAAAGCTTTGATGATCTCATCACGTTTATCGGCAAGCTTCAATACAAAATCCGGGAAGTCTGCAAATTTGCTTTCAAGTTCTTCAAGTTGTACACTCACTTTCGTGAAATAATCTTCACATTTTGCCGGGGTTGTAGAAAGATCAAGAAAGCTCACAATGCCCTGTTCAAGAAGTGTTAGCTGTGCGTGGAATTCGCTGGTTGCTTCCTTGCTTCTTAAGTTGGTGAGGGTTCGTACCAGGTCGGCTTTAACTTCATTGAGTGAAGCGAAGATCAACGAGATCTTTTCGATGATGCTGGTTGACTGAGTTGTGTCCTCAATCTTTAGACTGTTCAGGATATCAATCAGCATCTCCAGTTCGCCTGCAATACCTTTTACTGATTCTTCGATAGCCTGTGCATCGATTGCCTTGGTAACCGATGAAACCTTTGCTTTCTGGTCAGCAACTTTTTGTTCGTATGGTGCCAATGCCTGGTCCTTCAACAGAAAGTTTATTGTATCCTGTGAAAGCGTGACATTGTATTGATCGAGTGTTTCTTTTAATGATTGGATCGATGCTGCATCAATATATTTTACGTTGCCGAGATCGATAACGGCGCCCTGCATCTTGCGGGTGTTTGCGAGCAGTTGCACAAGCTGATCCAGTGATATGATCACTTCATTCCTGATATCAACCACCAGCTGATCAACACGTTTCTGCATGGTAGCGAGTGATTCGCGGGCATGCTGACGTTGAGCCTGAACTTTTGCGAATTCATCGATTGCAGTGTTTGCAATGTCTTTAATAAGCGCGAGTGGAGCAGCAAGATCAAATGTTGCAGGATCCCTGATCCAGAAATAAGCATCAAGCAGATCTGTTGCTTTCTTTTGAATGTCTTCGTATAATCGGGAGTATGAATCCTCTTTGCTAAGAAGTTGTATGATTTCCTGGCTTTCTGACATCGCGCTTACGATGTCTTTGTTGCCGATCTTGTACAATACGTTATCACGCATCTCTGCGTTCTCTTGTAATACAGCTGTGTAGGGTGTTTGCCAGATCTGAACCTGGTGATGGCGTACCGCTTCCTGTTCGGTTCTGAAATAGATCAGCTTACCATCATCAAACAAAGTAAAGCCATTACAGATAATAGGTGTTTCAACACTTTGGACGATGATGTTATATGACATCAGCACATAAGTATTGGATCTCACCTGGTAGAAAACATAAAAAATGTCTTCGCCATTTGGTGATGCGATGCTTTTTATAAATTCAAGACCAGAGAGATCAGATTCAAAAACCTTGAAGTCGCCGTTCTGTAAATAATATCCGTTTGGAAATATCACCCCCTGGTTGTCGGGCAGCAAGATGCCGGCATCGAGAAGGGATCTGATCGGCTTAACTTCACGGGTCCTGATATTGAAGATATAGCTGCGTTCTTCTTCCTGGTAGGGTCTGATCTTGATAGCGATGAGGTTACCGAGATCTGCGTAATAGTAATCAGCATCATCGAGTTGCTGATCTCTATTAAGCACCGGCTCATGATAGATGCCGCGACCGGTTGCAGTATTGTTTTCTATTTTGAATGTGATATCGCCACCAATCGCTTCAATAAATACTTTATCAAGGATAGAGATATGTGGATGCACGCCAAGACGCCTGTCTTCAAGCGTGGTTTTGTTCCAGTCGAAGTGATGCTGTGCAGCCTTTCTAACTTCGTGGACACTGCGATCATC
>JBEVNF010000335.1:0-3013 GCA_040508255.1 Flavitalea sp. | reverse complement strand
GCATTTGATCTTCGGTTTATTTATCAATCGTTCTGGCTCCGGGTGCCCGATAGTTCAGTCCGGATGTTGTACCTGCAGTAACATCAATCGTTACCCCGGTTATCTTCGCTGCAAGATCTGATGCAAGAAACACCGCAACATTTGCAATATCTGCCATCAGCGGGAGATCTTTCAGCATGGTATCATTTTTCATTTGTTTCAATATGGGTTCGATTATCTCAGGCACCTGTTCCCGCGCGGCTTTGAATACAGCAGAGTCAGGAGATCCGCCTGAGCGTATGTTAACTGCGCGCACACCATACTGGCCAATTTCTCCTGCAAGATTTTTTGAAAGCGTTTCCAGTGCGGTACACGCAATTGCAAAGCCCGCTGTGTACGGATAGCCTATACCTCCAGGTGTTGCGGTGAGCGATAAGATCACACCTGATCCCTGCTTACTCATAACACGTGCTGCAGCAGTCTGTGTGATAAATTGTGTTTTCGCCATAAAAGAAACCGGATGCATAAAATCCTCCACCGAAATTTCTGTGAGCGGTATGTTCTGGACAACTTCTGAACCCGTTGCATTGAATGAAACATCAACAGTATTACCTGTTTCAAGGATAGACTCCAGGTGATCGGCAACGGCAGATTCATTCATTGCATCAACGATCGCATACTGTGCTGAACCTTTGTTTGAAAGAATCTCATGCACCAGGTCTTTCAATTTATTTTCATTTCTACCGGTTACAAATACTTTCGCACCGGCAGCGGCCATGGCTTTGGCAACAGCACTACCAAGTGAACCAGTGGCTCCATAAATGACAGCAGTTTTATTCGTCAGCATAGTGATTTGATTTTCTATTTAAATATCAATCCCAAACATAACCTTATCAAGTTCGTAAAAACACCGCAATTCCGGACAATCTTCAGGGTCAAATCTGCCAACAGCTTTCAATACACTCACAACGGCACCGCTTTTGTACCTGTTTTAACATGCCAACATCAAAAAACGAAATACATATCGGGGCAATACCTGAAAAGGTTTACAACGCTTTCTTAAATCCGGACATGCTTACCCGTTTTCTTGTTCCGCATGAAATGACTGCAACCATCAAAGATTTTCGTTCAGGCATTGGCGGTGGATATAAAATGGTTTTGCGTTACCCGGATACTGATACATCAACGAAAGGTAAGACGGGAGAAAAGGAAGATGGATATACAGCAAGATTCACAACGCTCGAGCCTTATTCAAAGATTGTATGTCTGATCAATTTTGAAACAACAGAAGCATCATTTAAGGGAGAAATGACAGAGACAATTACTTTTCATGCTCATGAAGGCGGAACCAGTCTGACAATCAGATTTGAGAATATACCTGAGGGAATTGACCCAAAAGATAATGTTGAAGGCACCGCTTCTTCTTTATCAAAACTTAAAAAAATACTGGAAGAAGGGTCAACACATGAGTGAATATATAACGACTTTACTCATAATTGAATACCCCATTTGGTGGTATTGGCAAAGTTTGAAAGTAGTCTGCATTTATCGCATTTGACATCATAGAATGCATGAAGCGGTTTTGATAACACCCAAACGCAGTTACAACCCGGGCACAACCGTTTTTTGTCTGTTTTCAATGAAGTTGTGCCGTAATTGTACAAATAATTGTTGCTCCCAGCGATGCATTTGAATTCTGTCTTCAGCGCTTAAACTGATGAGTTTGTACAAAGGAATGATGTTCGCACAATCACCACATTCAATAAAGCCGGCTTCATTCATTAAATGAGAAAACAAAATATAAAAGGAGGGGTGTTTACATCTACAACGACTGGGAGTACCTGGTATTGTCTTTCCAATAACTTCTGTCTTTAAATGGTCATTACAGGTATTTTCAATGTGCTGAATATAACTGACCGCATATTTGTCAAAATATTCTTTGGAAAGTGAGGTTGCTTCCAGAGATGTTTGATAAGATACCAGTTCAGTTTCTGTAAAAAATGGCATCTCAAGATTGTCAAAAATTTGTCCCTTCCTTCTGAGATTACCAAGTAAGGTGAGAAATTCTCCGTGAAGCAATTCGCGATCAATACCCGGACTGACTGATATGTAGATTTTTTGTTTGAACATGCAAACTTATTTTGAGGAGAACGATTTAATTCAACTGTTAACCCACAATCAAGGGTAAAACTGTTTCATTTGTATTCAGGCGTTCCAGATTCCCTCTCAATACTTTCAGCGCATCGAGCGTTGCGATCGCGTTCTCTTCATCAACCTCGCCCGAAAACTCTTCGTTGAAGTTCCGCGTTTTTTTGAAAGGGCATTTGCAAGATCGTCGTACTGATTGGTCATCAAATCAACACCGTTTTCTTCCTTCAGAAAGATCAGCTGGTCTACGTAGATGAAACCCGAAATGTCCGGAACACTAAGCGCTGTTGCGTTTGCTGAAAGAAAATCCGACCAAATATAAAGAAGATCAAACTTAACAGATTAAATTGGAAACGAATATTTTCCTAATCCCTCATCTTCAACAACAAACTATTAGTCACCACACTTACGCTACTCAATCCCATCGCAGCGCCCGCAATCATCGGATTCAACAAAAAACCATTCAACGGATACAGGATCCCGGCAGCAACAGGAATACCTATAAGGTTATAAATAAACGCCCAGAACAAATTCTGTCTTATCGTACGGACAGTCTGCCTGGAAATCTTCAGAGCCAACGGGATTTTTGCAGGATCGGATCCGATTATCGTCATATTCGCAACATCCATAGCAATATCACTACCTGATGACATTGCAATGCTTACATCTGCTTTGGCAAGTGCTGCACTGTCATTGATACCATCTCCTACCATCGCTACTTTTTTACCGGTAGATTGCAACTCTTCAATATACTTAGCCTTGTCAGCGGGCATCACATCTGCCATCACGAAGTCAATACCCGACTGCCCTGCAACCGCAGATGCCGTAGTAAAATTATCACCGGTAAGCATATGCACCTCCAGTCCTGATTGTTGTAACTCACGTA
>JBEVNF010000317.1:0-8073 GCA_040508255.1 Flavitalea sp. | reverse complement strand
CGGTAATTCAAAAGTCAATGTCCCTGTAGATGATGATTTTATTGTTTTATATAATTGATCGTTGACCATGAGTGAATAATTTGCTGCCTTGTCTGCCAGGTGATAAGTATAGAGGATTTTTGTACCTGCTTTTTGTGTGAAGCTCAGGAGTGATGGTGAAACAGAATCGATCATAACCTGGATATGATCTGATTTCAAACCGGATATTGTTAATGCGGGAGTTGATTTTTTTCCTTCATAAAACCTGACCTGGTTGCCAACAGCAGAAAATCCAAAATTCTTAGTGTATCCTATTTCAATTTTTTTGTTTCCGATGGTATAATTATTCTCATTCAATCCCACCTCTAATTCATCTCCACGAAAACGATACCTGATTTTTGTCCCTGCAAGCTCAGGTGTGATATGCGGATCCAGGTACAGCCTGTTGTATTTTGGAATGATACCAAATACCGAACGGTACAACCCTACAATAGACAAACCATTTCCCGAAAGAATATCATCCCCTAACCCATCCTGTTTTGCGCGACCATATCTTTGGAATGCGAGTCCATCCTTTGAATATTGTTCCAGTACTTTCCGGATATACTTTACCGCGAGTTCAGGCTTGTATCTTGCATAAGCATCCACCGCTACCGAACCCCAGGAAAGAAAGATATCGCCGTTCTCATAGTTTGGAAATGGGAACTGCCATTCCTTGCCTTCTCCGGGTGCATATGTTGTAAGACAAAGCGGCCAGAAGAAAAGATTTTCTTTCACCATCTGCGCTTCGATAATATCAAGTATTGTTTTTGTTCGTGCAGCATCGTCACAGATACCATATGAAATGGCCATAAAATTTACAGGGGTAACCATGTTACGACCATGTATTGAACCATCCTTATCGCGCCAGTGAACATAACATTGATTCTCTTCATCCCAAAGACCACCATCTTTTGTGGACTTGTTGAAACTGGCTTTAAGCTTTTCGGCAAAACCGGCATAATATTTTGACTTCGCGGCATCTCCGAGTTGTGCTTCAACAGCCGCCCAGAGTGTAAGCGCACGATAAAGTTTTGCATTTACAAATGCATTCTCATAAGAAGCCCATATAATATCGATCCAGTCACTGCTTTTTTGGTCAGACATATTATCGTTAAGCATCTCGACCAGTCCATTGTTATTGAAGTCGCGTTTTAATAACCAGTCCAGGGCTTTTTCACAGGATGCTTTGTGCGTCTGCAGCCATGCTTTATTACCGGTCTGATCATACAACTCAGCAACATTAATCACCAGATCAGGATTTGCATCTATAAGGAACCCCCATTGCGCTTCGTAAAAGCCTTGTTTGTTCACCTGTCCCGGCATCATATCCTCATTGGTATAAGCCCATCTTGACCACACACGACCATCCGTTTTAATTGCATGATCACGATAAAAGTCCAGACATTCCTGGTACCCTTTCAGGTATTTGGGATCATTGATACCAACACCCATCTGCCCGATATACTGTTCATGTAAGCAGATGGGACCATAAGGTGTATGCCAGCTGTTTCCACCAAAATGTTTCTTATCAATCACACCAATGCGTACAATGGTGTTCAGAACGTCACCAACCTGTTTTCCATCAAGTCCTTTGATCTCACCCCGGCCGTATCGTTCATTAAAATCAAAATCAGAAAAGCTGATGGTCTGAGTGGTCGTACCAGCTTTGATCGTACTTGTTGCCCAAACATCGGTTGAATTACGGATGAATCTTCTTCGGAAAGTAGGTGTATCATTTCTGGGTTGTAATTCTGTTACCGCATTGGCGATACGATATTCAAGCTTATCATCAGAAGTTATTGTGTAACTCATTGCAGTTGCACCTGTAGCTGATTTTACAGAGATAGTGAGACCGGCATTTGTTTTACTGTTCCAGAAATCAGAAGCAGTACCGTGAACACCATAGGTATCCAGTGGTTTACTAAAAAGATAAAACCAGGCAAAGCCACCATAATCCTGGTAAGATCCCTCCCAGGTATTGATGCTTTTGAAAGTTATCGATGGAGATGAAACAACAGCGCCGTTCAATTGCGATGATGTTGTTCTGCTGATTTTGAATTCTATGACTTTTTGTGTGATAAGGAAGTTCCAGGTTTCGGTAAAGGTTGTTTTACTATCTCCATAAACAATATTTGAAATAGTAACATTGTTACCTGAAGATTTATAAATGGGATTGCTCTTCAATTTTTTTGAACTATAGGTATGGTTAGCTGTATAAATAGAAGAAAAGATGCCGGAAGTATCAAGTACTTCTTCACCGTTCAGTTGCAGGTTACTCACGCCCGCAACCGAACCATAGTGAACGGTCAGCAGCATCTTCTCATTACCAAAAACAACTACCTTCTTCCTGGCATCGTTATCGAGCCGGATATTTTGAGCATTCAGTGTAAAAGGGAGAAAAAGAATAACGAGTAGTTTGTACATCGTGGTTGTTTTGTTTGATAAACTTCCCTCCTTCTGCGCGGAAGAGGGGAAGTTTTTTTATACTGAGTAAATCAACGGATTCTGAACATTATCATTCAAACGATCACCCACCTTTAATCTGGCAACCTGTTCGTCAGATAGTATATTTTTAATACCATTGAAGGTAGCACCATCCGGCATATATGCACAGGTCATTGCGCGGCGGAAACCATTGGTCATGTTTGGCCCTGCGCCATGTATCGTAAGACCATTATGAAACGAACAACTGCCTGCTTTCATCGGAACAGCAACCGATTTCTGATGTACCAGTTGCGGATAGGTCTGAAAGATCGCATCCATATTTTTTCCGATACCGGGATTATCAAAAGTAGTCTGGAGATGAGAGCCCGGAATAAAATACAGGCATCCGTTTTCAAGTGTTGCATCGTCGAGGGCAACCCAGATCGACATTGCGCGGCGATCACTGAATGACCAGAATGGTGTATCCAGATGCCATGATGTAGGGTTTGCCCATGGACGCTTTACGAGCGCCTGGTCGTGCCATATCCTGGTGCCAGCCCAACCACTTAAAGTTGCCACCATTTTCCCCAGGCGCTCATCAAGCATTAATTCTTTAACACGATCATTTGTCTGCCACATGTTAAGCATCTGGTCAAATACCTTTGCGAAATATTCGGTCTCCTTGTTGATCCCATCATCTTCACCTGTCTTAGCTTCGTTTCCAGGCATCTTGCGTCCGCCGCGCTGATCTATCGCTTCCGTTACGGCTCCGCGCCATATTTCAAGTTCGCCTGCATCCAGAAAGTTTTCAACAAGCAGATATCCGTTCGCCTGGTATTGCTCTACCTGTGCGGCAGTTAAATTCGTATTCATAAATTCTCAGTTTATTCTTTTTTAGTTATATCCCGGGTTCTGTACAAGCTGTGTATTGATCTGTACTTCGCGGAACGGGATCGGATAAATAAATCTTTGTTCTGTGATGTTGAATGAAGTTGGAAGGATCCATCCATAGGCGGCTTTCAAAAGATTACCCTTTTTGGTGATTTCCTGGATCGCTTTTCCTGTTCTCAAAAGATCAATCCAACGATGGTTCTCAAATGCAAGTTCATGACGTGTTTCATCGGCAACATCATCTGCATCCACAGCACCTAAAGGAAGCAGTCCCGCACGAACACGAACCGGGTTGATGAACTGAAGCGCCTCACCAGCCTTACCCTGGGCAACAAGATTCTCAGCCAGCAAAAGCATTGCACCTGATAAGCGGAATACAGGAAAATCATCTGGTGTATTGAACTCAACAGTATACGGCGGATGGAAATATTTTCGGATCATGTAGAAATAAACCTGGCCGGGTGCGGGAACATAACCCTGAGGATTTTTCAGGGCGGTTGCACTGAAGTCTTCAACACCACTGATAGTTCCTTCAACAACGGCCACTGATGCATTCAGGCGTTTGTCAGCAGGTTCATATGACTGAACCATCTCTGCAGTCGGCACATTCCATCCGCTGAAGATATTCATCCGGCTGCCATTGAAGCCTGTCAGGAATTCAGGATTGACCGTCTTCGGAATAAATCTCCACGTGAAATCACTTTGCTGACCACTTGTAAGATCAGATTTGTATTGAACTGAAAAAATGATCTCGGAATTGTTTTTGTTTTCCGGCTCATAAACATCAGCGTAATTGCCAAGTAATTCATAATTCATCGCAAGAATATCTTTCAGTTCCGTTTCCGCTGCCGGAAGATTTTTAGTTGGTTGCTGCATGTATGCGTAAGCAAGCAACATCTTAGCAGCGCCTTTTGTAGCACGCCCGGATTGGGGGAATGAGTTAGCCACAGGCAATAATGCAATAGCCTCAGTCAGATCTTTTGCAATCTGAGCATACACTTCATCGACTGTGTTTCTGGGTTGAAAAGCTTCTTCCGCAGATTTCAGCTCAGCCAATTGAAGTGGTACACCGCCATAATGAGTGACCAGGTCAAAATAATAAAACGAACGTAGGAACAACGCTTCACCCATAATGGAGTCTTTCGCTGACTGCGTAAGATCTGATTCAGCAAGTCGGCTGATCACAGTATTTGCTCTTGCTATACCATTGTAATTGTTACCATACCTGTTTCCCGGTGAATTCGGTTGCGCACTGGCGTTAGCATCGTCTGTGAATAATGGCAGGCATTCTGTACTTGTCTCGAATCCACGGTTTGCGGCGTAGCGGGTAAAGAAGGTATTGTCTGAACGCATTTCATCCATAAAAAATCCTGCATGCACCATTCCACGCAATGGAACATAGGTACCATTCAGCGCCTGTATAAAGTCAGACTTATTTTTGAAAAACGAAGCGGTACTCAGCGAAGTTGGTGGTACCAGGTTGAGATAATCTTTTTTGCATGAGCTTATCAACGAAGCTATGACTATAATGAAGAGAAGATTCTTTTTCATAATGGCGCTTTTTAGAATTTAACGTTTGCACCGATTGAGAATACTTTTGCAATCGGGAAGGAAGTGAAATCACGACCCTGGTTAAGACCGTTCAGACCGGCAAAACTTACTTCAGGGTTCATACCAGGATAATTTGTAAAGGTGAATGCGTTTTGCGCGCTCAGATAAATCCTCGCATTTTTGATCACTTTGTTTTCCCTGATCGGAATGGTCCATCCAAGTGTGATGTTTTTTGCCATCAGGTATGAAGCATCAAAAACCTGTCTTGTTGTGAAGTTTCTGAAATCAGAAGTTGTGCCTGATCTTGTTCTTGGATATTCTCCTAAGCCAGGGTTGGCTTCAGATCTCCAGCGGTTTACTACCCCCCTGCGAACATTGAATACACCATCAAGATTTTCTGTGCTCTGGAAGGCATCATCTGCGATATCATTACCATAAGTACCTGCAATCACAATTGAAAAATCGAAATCGCCATAGCTGAGCGAGTTGGTCATACCATAACGGAACTTAGCATTTGGATTACCGATCCAGGTACGATCATAAATATCTATAACTCCATCCGGCTTTCCATCAGGTCCGCTAAGATCAGCAAACCTTGCTGTACCAACCATTGAGGTTATACCATGCGGTTGTGTTTCAAACTCCTGCTGTGTCATATAAACACCGGTGTTCACGTAGCCATAGAACATACCGATCGGCATTCCGACTGCGGTACGGTTATCATCCCAGTATTCCTGGTATCCACCGATCGGTGCATCACTTGTGCCAAGTTTGATAACCTTATTGCGATCAAAAGAAATGTTGAAAGAGGTGTTCCAGGTGAGTTTACCTGTAAGGTTTCTTGTATCGATAGAAAATTCATGACCCCAGAAATCAAAACGACCAATGTTTGACTGCACGCTGTTGAACCCCGATTGAATAGGAATATCAATAGCATAAAGCAACCCGTCAGTTTTCTTCCAGTAATAATCATAAGTGAAACTGATACGATTATTAAACAATCCGAGATCAAGACCAATATTATAACCGGCGGTTGTCTCCCATGTAAGATCAGGGTTACCGATACCATTCAGTGCACTTCCTGATGCAAGTGCATTATTGAAAACATAATTGCTCTGGTTCACACCTGCGAGGTAAGTATAGTTACCAATGTTGTTGTTACCAACCTTACCATAGCTTGCACGAAGTTTCAGCAAACTGATATTCTTGTTGCCTTTCAGGAAGTTCTCATCGGAAACTACCCAACCGGCAGAGATTGAAGGAAAGTTACCATACTTGGTGTTTGATCCGAATTTTGAAGAACCATCACGTCTGAAAGCGAGCGACAAAAGATACTTGCTGTCAAAGTTGTAGTTCAGACGACCGATAAGTGATTCAAGGGTGAAATCGGCTGCGCCAACAGTTCCGATCCTTGTTGCCGCCACATTCAGCCATTGAATATTGTCATCAGGAAACTCTGATCCATTGATACCACTGCTTTCGTTTGATACCTTTTGAGCAGAGTATCCAACGAATGCCTCGATATTGTGTTTGTCAGCAAAGGTCCTGGTATAAGTCAGTGTATTTTCTGCAAGGTATGAGAGAAAATTACTGGTGTTATAACTTCCGGATGCAGATGGCGCAGGAGTTACACCTCCCCTGATGGTTGAAGCCTGGAAGAAACGGTTCGACGAATTGTCTGTGTTCACGTTCATACTGAACTTGTAATGCAATCCGTCAAGTATTTTTACATCTGCGTAGGCATTTGCGATAAGCGATAATGACTTATTCCTGTTAACTGTTTGCTTCAGCACCTGGTAGTAGTTTGGTGCGTTAAACATTCCGGGAGGCGCAAAGCCAATCGGATAAGTGCCATCTTCATTTTTGTATTCAACCGTAGGATCGGTAAGATAAGCTGTCTGAATGATCGCTCTTCCTTCACCCAAACCCGGCGTGATATTCTGATCACGATAAATAGCAGAAACATTAAGACCAAAGGTGAGCCAGTCATTCGCGATAAACACATTGTTTGCTCTTGCTGTAAAACGTTCAGCCCACTGGTTGATCATTACACCATCCTGTCTGTTGTAGTTGATATTTACTGCTGATCTGATTGAATTGGTACCCGTAGTTAATGAAAGATTGTAATCTTGTGTAGGTGCTTTTCTCAACAGTACATCGAACCAGTCTGTACCGTCATCTGCTGAGTATTGTTCAGGATTCTGATACTGCGCAGGAACACCACCTGTATATCCTTCATAAATTGCGGCATCTTCGTAATATTCTTTTTTGAATTGTGCAAACTCTCTTGCATTCATCAGATCCGGGCGACCACGTTTTGAAACAGTCTGAACACCGGTGAACGCATTGAACTCAATGTTCGTTTTACCTGATTTCGCCTGGCGCGTTGTTACAAGTATCACACCATTGGCAGCTCTTGAACCATACAATGAAGCAGCAGCGGCATCTTTCAATACAGATATACTTTCAATTTCACTCGGGCTCAATGAATTCAGGCTACTCTCTGTAGGAAAACCATCAATAACTATCAACGGGCTGTTACCAGCATTGATAGAAGCAGCACCCCGTATTCTGAACGACATATTTGCACCAGGCTGACCAGTGTTCTGATTGATCTGCACACCCGCGAACTTGCCCTGCAGTTTCTGGCCGATATTGCTCACAGGCATGTCTTTTACTTCAGAAGTATTGAGCTGAGAGATAGATCCCGTGATATCACGTCGTTTTTGCGTACCATAACTCACAACAACCACTTCATTCAGATTGGAAACATTTGCCCGCACCAGCTTTACCGTTATCGTAGCATTGTTGTTATCAACTTTGATACGTTGTTCATCAAACCCAACACTCGAGAAAACCAGCGTGGCGCCCTTAGTTGTCCTGATAGAGAATTTTCCTTCGGCATTGCTTACAGTACCTTCAGATTTTCCAAGAACCTGCACTGATACATCACCCAGGGCAACTGAACTGTCAGAAAGCACTGTTCCACTGATCTCGATGGTTTGCTGAGCAGAGGTTAGTAGTGAAATAAAGAGGAATGGAATGATAAGGAATGGGATTTTTAATTTCCGGGCCCATGTTCCGGAGCAGAAGTTTTGCATAGCAAGCATTTTAGTTTTTAATTGGTGGTTATTTACTCTTGCAACGGCTCGTTAATACCGTTACACAAGCGATACGCTCATTTCA
>JBEVNF010000315.1:0-3714 GCA_040508255.1 Flavitalea sp. | reverse complement strand
AGCGGCTTCAGGTAATCGATGAATAATTTACCTTCAATATGATCATATTCATGTTGAATGATCCGGCCGGTCACACCGTTGAAGGTCTTTGTAAATGTTTCAAAGTTTTCATCCTGGTATTCGATCGTTACCGTTTCGTTGCGGTAAACATCCTCCCTGATCTTTGGGATACTCAGGCAGCCTTCATTGTAGGCCCATTCGTTCCCTCCGTTCTCAATTATATGCGCATTGATGAAAACCTGTTTGATACCAGGTTCATCAGGATATTTGCCCTTGTCCTCATCATCCTGGCTCTCAAAAATCTGCGCGCTGTCTATCACAAACAGGCGAATATCCCGGTTGATCTGCGGTGCTGCGATCCCTACCCCGTTACTTGCATACATGGTTTCCCACATATCCTCAATCAGCTTTTTCAGGTCGGGATAATCCGGACCGATTTCTTTGCCGACTGTTCTGAGGATTGGGGAGCCATAAGCCACAATAGGTAAAATCATAGAAAAATCTCCAATTTTGACGGCAAAAGTACTGCATAGCGGTCGAAAAACCTTCAGTAAGAGCTGTTATCCTCTCCGCTGAAGATACTCCTGCAGCATGATCGTTGCTGCAATTTCATCCACCAAAGCCTTATTACGGCGCTGCATTTTCTTCATACCCATATCGATCATAGCCTGGGAAGCCATTTTCGATGTATATCTTTCATCAACTGTCTCTAAAGGAATCAGCGGGAATTTCTTTTTCAAGCGCACGATCACATCCCGTACCGGCTGTGTGCCGTGGGTATCGGAATCATCCCAGTTTTTAGGTTCACCGATAATGATGCGCTCAACAGTTTCCTTACTGAAGTATTCTGTGAGCCAGTTAATAATACGTGGAGATTCAATAGTAGTAAGTCCTGTTGCAATGATCTGCAAAGGATCTGTAACCGCGAGTCCTGTCCGCTTTAAACCATAGTCAATCGCAATAATTCTCGCCATCACCTGTTATTGAACATGATGTAATACAAGATCAATGATCACAAACACCGCGAACACTACACTGGCGATACCATTGGCAGTCATAAACGCGATATTCACCCGACGCAGATCCTCAGGTTTAACGATCGAATGCTGATAAACAAGCATGCTTACAAACACTGCTACCCCAACCCAATACCAGGCACCAAAACCTGCGTAAATACCTGCAAACACCACAGTTACTATGCTCAGCAAATGAAGAAATTCTGAGATCCTTAACCCGCGCGATTTTCCGAAATAAGCAGGAATAGAATAGAGGTTCTGCGATTTGTCAAAGTCTACATCCTGCAAGGCATAAATAATATCAAAGCCACTCACCCAGAACAAAACAGTGAATGAAAACAATACAGGCAACAACGCAAACTCACCGGTAACTGCGAGATAGGCACCAATAGGTGCAAGCGATAAACCAAGGCCGAGCACAAGGTGACAGAGGGGTGTAAACCTTTTTGTATAGCTATAGAACAGGATCACAAACAAGGCAACCGGTGATAAAAAGAAACAGATGCGGTTTATGAACCAGGTGCAAATAATAAAAGCAATACAGTTGAAGATCACAAAACGCAATGCACTGCCCGATGATATAATACCTGAAGGAATTTCCCTGATCGCAGTTCTTGGGTTCAATGCATCAAAGTTTTTATCAAGATAGCGGTTGAATGCCATAGCCGCCGATCTTGCGAAGATCATACAAGCAACAACCAGCAACAGTTTTGTGATAATGAATGAAGCCGACAGCTCTGTGAACGCAGCCACCGGATCCGGGTTTGGGATCACAGAACCTGAAACACCACTCTGGATATAAGTGATCGCCATTACAAAACCGATCATCGCGAAAGGCATCGCGAAAATGGTGTGTGAAAATTTTACGAGACTTAAATAGTTCTTTACTTTACTCATAAGCTTATTGTACCAAAGGTATACTGATCTTTGTTCTTACCAACTCCCACAACACGATACCCGCCGCCACAGATATATTGAGCGAATGCTTCATACCAAGCTGGGGTATCTCGATACATCCGTCACAAAGCGCAAGAACGTTGTCATCAACACCGGTTACTTCATTCCCAAATACAACAGCAAGCTTGTCGTTATCGTTGAAAGAGAAGGCGTGAAGCGGAATACTGTCTTCGGCCTGTTCAATGGCAAAAACCCTGTACCCTTCCGATTTGAGTTTTTGCACCGCTTCTGCCGTTGTTGGCGCATATTGCCATTTTACAGTTTCGGTGGCTCCCAGTGCAGTTTTGTGAATATCACGATGTGGTGGCTGCGGGGTGTAACCACAAAGCACGAGGCCCTCCAGCAGGAATGCATCAGCTGTACGGAACACACTGCCCACATTGTGCATGCTGCGGATATTATCCAGCACCGCTACGATCTCTGTTTTTTTTGAATCTTTAAACTCGCTGACCGACTTCCGGTTCAGCTCATCCATACTCAGCTTCCGCATGACGCAAAGTTAATCCGAACACAGTGTATCGCCTAACCAATGTTTAGCCATTTTTTCGCGGATGGCAATGGTGTAAACACCCCATAGGCGTGAGAAAAATCCCGGATGACAGGGATTATCAGATCACTCACATTGTATTCACATTCGGTAGTTTGGGCTTTGGGGCAAGGGTTTTCCTTATATATTTGCCACTATGGCTAAGACGAGTGCAGATACTCCCCTGATGCAGCAACACCGGGCAATTAAACAAAAATATCCGGATGCGATCCTGCTGTTCAGGGTGGGTGATTTTTATGAAACTTTTGGTGAAGATGCCATCATCGCCAGCCAGGTGCTGGGTATCACCCTCACAAAAAGAAACAATGGTGCTGCCTCTTCAAGTGAACTGGCGGGATTTCCCCATCATGCCCTTGATACCTACCTCCACAAACTCGTAAAAGCCGGTTATCGCGTGGCCATCTGCGACCAGCTGGAGGATCCCAAAACGGTAAAAGGCATCGTGAAACGAGGTGTTACCGAGCTCGTAACACCGGGAGTGGCCACCAACGACAAACTGCTCGATCATACCAGCAATAACTTCCTGGGCTGTATACATTTTAAAGAAGATAGACTGGGCATCGCCTTCCTTGATATTTCAACAGGTGAGTTTTTTGTAGCGGAAGGGAACCAGGAATATGCAGACAAGCTGCTCCAGACCCTGAAACCAGCCGAAGTCATTTTTCAGAGAAGCTTCCAGAAACATTTCAAGGAAAACTTTGGCAGCAGATTCTATACCTACACACTCGAAAGCTGGATCTTCGACCTCCCATATGCTACAGAATCTTTGCTGAAGCATTTTCAAACGCATTCACTGAAAGGTTTTGGAATTGAAGAAATGAACGATGCAGTTATTGCTGCCGGTGCAATTCTTCATTATCTTAAAGATACCGAGCATCCTAACCTGCAACATATTACCTCCATCCAGCGCATCGATCAGGATGACTATCTCTGGATGGATAAATTCACAATCCGTAACCTCGAACTGCTGGGGAATGGGAATGATAACAGCCAGACCTTACTAAAAACACTCGACAATACGGTCTCACCAATGGGTGCGCGTATGCTGAAACGCTGGATCGTGCTCCCATTAAAAGACATTCGCAAGATCAATGAGCGTCTCGACCTTGTTGAACATTTTTTTAAAGATGCAGGTTTAAGGAACGGGATCACACAACATATCCGTCAGACCGGTGATGTGGAAAGACTGGTCAG
>JBEVNF010000310.1:0-8716 GCA_040508255.1 Flavitalea sp. | reverse complement strand
ACTATTTCAGACAAGCGCTGACTATTATAGGAGGAGTTAAGCCACCATTTGATATCAGCTTTGTATCACCTGTTTCAAAAACCAGCAAAGACAGTACGCAGATTCTTTTCAGGATAGGCACTGCATATGGTGGCCTTGCTTCAAAGGGAACAATCGAATATAATCTTTATCGCAATGAACGTTTCCTGAAAAATGGAAATGTGAAGATCGATGCATTTGGTGAAGCTCCTTTGCTCACAACCGCAAATGACCTGACAGATCGTTACGAAGTAACCGGCAGGGTATATCGGGGCAAAGACACCATGATGTTTAAATCGCAGGTGCTCACATCAACAGGTTACAATACAATTTCATTTTATCCGGAAGGTGGCCATCTTGTTGATGGTGCACCGGCCAAAGTGTCATTTGAGATCCGGTCACCATCAGGAAGCGGGATCTCTACAAATGGGTTTCTGCTTAAAAATGATGAAATAATAAATGCTTTTGAGTCTGATATATTTGGTTTAGGGCGATTCCTCTTTCAACCGGAAGCAGGAGCAAAATACAGCATAGTGGCTGCTGACAGCGCGCTTAAACTTGTTCAACATTTTCCTTCCATAGAAAAATCAGGTTATGCGATGCTGGTGCAACAGCCTGCCGGATCTGATTCGGTTATACTCACTATTTCAACACCTGCCGACAGTGCTGATTGTGCAATTGTAATTCACAATAAATCAGACGTCTTTGCGGAGCTGACTATCCGCGTCCCAAAAGGTAAAGGAAAACTCACTATACCATCAAATGGTTGGCCGGCAGGAGTTGCGACAATCTCGGTTTTTTCTATGGATAGTAAATTGAAATTGCAAAGTATGATCAGAGTGGGAAGAGCTTCTGGTCCTCTCGTTACAATGGCTGTTGATTCTGCATTCTATCTTCCGGGATCAAGAGTTGTAATTAAAGTAAATCTTAAAGATGCGAACGGTAAACCGGTCAAAGGCATCTTTTCCCTGGGATCGGTATTGAAGAAAACCAGCGATGCACGAAAGTCTGATATCAATAGTTTTGTTTTCGGTGAGCGACATTTTTTGCAGCAGCAAAGTATTCCGGAAGCCGGGTATTTGTCTGAATTTCAGACAGCTGATAATATTCTGCCGGCTTTAAAGCCGCATCCTGTTCCTGCATACAGGATTGATACTTCTATAATGGATGGTGTCGTAACCTTCAATGGAAAAACAATAAGAAAACCATTGGAGGTGTTGGCCGCTGGAGAGGTTGCAACAATTACCAAAACCGATGAAGAGGGTTATTTTCGTTTTGACCAACCGATGTTGTATGGGAAATATCTTTCAAAACTCCTTGTGTCTGTGGTGGGAAAATCAAGTGATCTATATAAAGTTCACCTTATTGATAAAGCAAAAGCACTTAACGATTCAATTGCCGCGGAGTTTCGTTCCGGTCATTTTTACAGGAAAGATGAACTCACTGCATCAGAAAAGGAACAGATCAGGCAACTACAGGGACAGCTGCTCGAAAAAGTTGTGGTAAAGGCATCTAAAAATCAACGCGCCTATGATGGAGCATTCCATTCGCAAAGCTGCAATGACTGGGTTTGTATGAACCAGATCTTTAATTGTGGTAACCATGGGCCACGCAGTATAGGTGCCACCCCGGCAATTGAAGGGCAGTACTACATGATCAATGGCAGGTATCAGCAATACCATTGTGCCGCAAAAAAGGAGACGCATATAGGATCTATGAATGCTATCTGGTTTGATCAACCATTTGCCATTGTGAAACCGGGTGATACAGCAGCACCAGAGTTATTCAAAAGAACAACCCTGATCTGGGCCCCGGCTATTCAGACTGACGAAAACGGTAATGCGGAAATCAGTTTTTATACGAATGAAGTGAAGGGTAACTTTGTTGCTGAGGTGCAGGGGATAAGCAATGAAGGTGTATTTAGTAAACGGGTTGAATTTGTTGTATCAGATGACAGGAAGAGAAAAAAGGGTTCCTGAAAAACGCTTTTTATATAATAGATTAGCAGCGAAAATGCCACTTTCCATAGATATTAATTGTGACATGGGCGAAGATGAAGATAACAAAGGTATCGAACGTGATCTTCGGCTACTCGGATACGTGAGCTCCGCAAATATCGCCTGTGGTTTTCATGCCGGTAATGAAAATACTATGCGCACATTGGTAAAAGAATGTCGCAGGCAACATAAATCGATAGGTGCACATCCATCTTTCGACGACAGGAAGAATTTCGGAAGAACAGAAGTCAGGTTGAGTAATAAAGAGATTTATGAACTCATTTTAAAGCAACTAAAAATTATAGGCAGGATAACCAGTGAAGAAGATTGCGTTTTGCAACATGTAAAACCACATGGCGCCTTATACAACATGGCGGCGAAAAATGCAAAAATGGCTAATGCCATTGCACGCGCAGTTTTTGACTATGATCCGGATCTCGTGTTTGTGGGACTTGCTGGTAGCCACCTGATCACCGAAGCCCTGGCAACCGGATTAAAGGTTTCGCGGGAAGCATTCGCTGACAGAGGATATGAACCCGACGCAACGCTCCGCAGTCGCAGCAAAGAAAAGGCCTTACTTGCTGATACGCAATCAATGCTTGACCAGGTTCTCATGATCTGCAAGGAAAAAAAAGTGATCGCTTCCGACGGATCAAAGATCAGTATTGAGGCAGATAGTATCTGTATACATAGTGATGGCATCCATGCATTGGAGTTTGCCTCACAACTGAAATCATTTCTCAATAGCCACAACATCAATATTCAATCCATATTATCCAATGAATAAGCGGAAACAGAATCCTCTACTGGGTGCGGCCTTTCTCATGGCGACCTCAGCTATCGGTCCGGGATTTCTTACACAAACAGTTGTGTTTACTGAACAGTTGGCTGCAAGCTTTGGGTTTGCAATTCTTGTTTCTGTTGTACTTGATATTGCAGCACAAATGAATGTTTGGCGGGTTGTAGCAGTGGCCGGAAAGTCTGCACAGGAAATTGCAAATATGATCTTTCCGGGATTGGGGATACTTCTTACGGTGCTGATCGTGTTTGGCGGACTTGCATTCAACATAGGTAATATAGCAGGGGCCGGTCTGGGAATTAATGTTTTGTTTGGAATCGATACTGTTTATGGTGCAATCATCAGTTGTTTACTTGCATTAGGTGTGTTTGTTGTACGTGAGGCTATGATCGCGATGGATAATGCGGCCAGGATTCTTGGGTTCCTGATGATCGGTCTTACAGTTTATGTTGCAATTGCATCCGCACCGCCACTTGGTCTCGCCCTGAAGGAAAGTTTTGCACCAACAAAGATCGATCTGCAATCTATTCTTACAATTGTAGGCGGTACCGTCGGTGGTTATATCACATTTGCGGGAGCACACAGACTGCTGGATGCCGGTGTAAAAGGGGAAGGTGCATTGAAAGATGTTGACAGGTCCGCAGTTACAGCAATCGGTCTCGCTTCGTTAATGAGGATATTATTATTCCTTGCTGCATTAGGTGTGGTGATGACCGGGGCAGCGATACAGAAAGCGAATCCGGCAGCTTCTATGTTTCAGATTGCCGCAGGTGACGTAGGTTATAAGCTTTTTGGTATTGTACTTTGGTCGGCAGCCATTACATCAGTGATCGGATCTGCCTATACATCAGTTTCGTTTCTCAGGGGTTTGCATTCTTTTTTTGAAACGAATCAACGATTGGTAACCATTCTGTTTATCATCACTTCAACCCTGATCTTTATCTGGAAAGGTCAGCCTGTGAAAGTTCTTTTACTTGCCGGGGCATTGAACGGAATGATATTACCGCTTGCGCTAACGCTGATGCTGATCGCGGCTCACAGAAAGAAAATTGTCGGCACTTACAAACACCCGATGTGGATGAGTGTGCTTGCAATGGTTGTGATTATAACAATGACTTATATAGGAACGAACGTAATAGCAGCTTCCCTTAAATGATGAACTCAGTATGCATCTTCTGAATTCACCCTAAGATCTATCATTGTATATAAAGACATAAGTTCATTCAGATAATTACGATATGAGTTTTCGGCTTCTTCAAGGCTGACTATTTCGAAGCTGATCTCATCACCCGGTTTTAACTGAGCGCACACAGGCAGATCAGTCGCGATCACCTGCCCGATCCGTGGATATCCACCGGTGGTCTGACAGTCGGCCATCAGCAGTATGGGAGAGCCATTATTGGAAACCTGGATCGTACCCATTGTGACTGCTGTGCTTAACAGTTCCTGTTCATTACTGCGTTGCAAAGGTTTTGATCTGAGCTGATATCCCATCCTGTTTGAAAGTACATCTACGACAAACGAACTTTGATCGAGATCGGTGATCGAGTCTTTTGTGAACCAGGATAGTTCCTGTCCGCCGATGATCCTTATTTTTCTTTTGCTGTAATCAATGATCGATTGTGGTTGTACCCCCCAATGAAAAGTATGCAGTATCGTATGACTGATCTTTTTCACAATGAGTTTTGCAAGATCAGTAAGGTTATCATTGCTAAGCATATCATGAGCTTGTAATGCCCTTCCCTGGTAGCCACCCATGTTCAGCGGCAGATAGGTGCTTTTGCTTTCGAGTACGGGCTCGATATACCAGCCTCCCGCAATTGCAAGATATGCGCGTACACCCTCATGTTTTGGTTGAAGTACTATTTTACTTCCGGCCGGTATAAACGCAGCCTGCCACATCTGAATTTCAACTCCATCTACTGTCCATCGAAACCCCGGTCCGGTGCAGGCTACGACGATATTTGAAAGCGCCCTGAAACTGAATTCTGAAAGGGAGATTTCAATAACCGCAGCATTCTCTTCATTTCCAAGTAAAATGTTCGCGACCGAAGCAGCAAAATTATCCATAGCGCCAGACACTGGAACACCGATATGACGGTAGTTCAAACGCCCTTTGTCCTGGATGGTAGATAATAAACCTGGTTTTATGATTTCAATTTCCATTCAACTAGCTGATAAGTGATTCGAATTCTGCTTTTGTGATTGGCGAAAAGCGGATGGTGGTTCCTGTTTTGAAATATGCCGGTTCCTGATCGTGGTAATCGAAAAGAACAAGCGGTGTTCTGCCGATTATGTGCCAGCCGCCCGGTGATTGTTGCGGATAAATTCCCGTTTGCGCGCCTGCAATTCCAACTGCACCTGCCGCAACATTTGCCGGTTGTGATTTTCGCTTGACCATCAACGCCGGAGACAACCCACTCAGGTAAGGAAAACCAGGTGTGAAACCAATCATTGCAACGGTGTACGATGTGCTGTGATGAAGATGAACTATCTCATCAATTGATAGTCCTGTTTGTGTAGCAACGGCGTTCAGATCAGTTCCATACTTTTCATCATAACAAACCGGGATAAGTATTTCTTTAGATGTTGCTTCGTTATATAAACCAGCATTCAACCTGTCGATCCACCAGGTGATTTTTTCGATGGCAGTATTGCCCTGGAGGATCGTACTATTATGAAGTATTGTAAAATCGTAATAGATCGTCAGTGTTGTATATGCAGGCACCGAGCCTTCGAAACCATCAAAGGGTGAGTGCTTCAGGGCAGAATGCAATCCTGTTATACGATGGGTGGTTTCATTGCTGATCACATCACCAAATCCTATTGCGATTGCTCTTTCATTAATGGCAGATACAGTAAAATTCATGCGGGGTATTAGGGATCACAAATTATGCCTTAAAACCGCATTTCAATATGTTACGCATTAAATTATGATTCATTTTACGCTATAAAATAAGGAATCCATACCGTTTCGGGTATGGATCAGGGGTTCCTTAACGTCTTTGGGATTACGGCTGAAGACGCACAGCCGCTCTATTAAAACATCAAACGCACTGTCTGATTCATTTGCTTATTGTCTGTGATATTCACAAACAACACGCCCGGTACCGTTGTACCGATACTGAGTGAAGCAGTTTTACCTTCATTGATCACCTTGCGTGTGATCACCTGGCCATTTGCTGTCAGCACAGTGATATTTGTTTTCGATGATACATCCTGCGCCAGCTTTACCTTTATAAGGTTGTCTGTTACATAAACCTGTGCAGGTTGTTCCTTTCCAACAATCAATGAACGAACTTCAGAATATGAACTTGTTCCTTTTGTATCTACCTGTTTTAAACGGTAGTAGGCAATGGTGCCAAGTGCTGAGTTATCACTATAAGAATATGATGTCTGTACATTTGTCGTAGCAGAACCGTTGATGGTAGCAATAGTTGTGAATGTTGTTCCATCATAACTACGTTCAACTGCAAAATAGTCATTCGATACTTCGCTTGCTGTAACCCATTTCAACTGAACATCATTTGAGGTTTTAAAGGCAGTAAAGCTGAGCAGTTTAACCGGCAGAACCAGGTTTGATGTGAAACCATTTGGTGAGATACCAGTGGCCTGGCTCGCAAACGAAGCACCCGTCTTCGTGTGATCCTTTGACCCGTCATATTTTAATACACCACCGATCAAAACCTGTTGCGTTGAATTGGTTCCGATGATCCTTCCTACGTTCTGAATCTCAACCCGGCTTGTTTGTGACAACCTGAGAATAGTGTTATTTGTCATTTGAAGTGAGCCAAGAATATAGATTTCAGCATCACCCAGCGGGAAGTTATTTACATTATTATCAACAGACACCGTATATGCTGCCGATAGTATAACCTTCGTTCTTGGAACACCATCGGTTCTCGGTGCAGAGCTCCAGGTGTTCATATCATTCCAGTTGCCATTCTGCTTTGACGTGTAAACATAATAGGTCTGAGAAAAAGCGCCCGCGGCCGCTGTCATCATCAACAATATCAAAATTATGCGTCTCATAATGTTCTTCCATTGCCAAATGACATACCGGGACGATATAATATTGATAACAAGATATTTATCATTCTGGCACGCGCTCGGATTTTCCAAACATGAGACGGCTGTTCCCAAAATGAATCGGAATAATACTAAACCATGCTGCGGAAAACCACATTGTATTTTGACCGGTCAGAGCATAACGAGATGATGATACCCCGAACTTTTCAGTGGTATATCATCTTCTTACAATATGATTGAATGCGATCCGAATGATGGTTAAATCAATACATTTGAAACTTCAAAATTCAAATCACTGATATGAGTAAATTTTTATCTGCGACGATCGTTTCTTTTGCGATGAGTGCGGGTATGGCGTTTTCACAAACACCAGACTCGGTAATAATCAATGGCATTGTAGCGGAAGCCACAAACAATTCACAGCTGAAACAACTGGCCACTGAACTTCTTGACGGTATCGGGCCGAGGCTCGTCGGTTCACCTCAGATGAAACAGGCGAACGACTGGGCGGTAGCCAAGTACAAAACCTGGGGAATTGAAGCAAAGAACGAAAAATGGGGAGATTGGCGCGGATGGGAGCGTGGAGCAACACATATTGATATGGTGTATCCACGTGTTAAAACGCTGGAAGGAACACAGCTTGCATGGAGTCCCTCAACTGCCGGTAAGACTGTAACCGCTGAGGTTATTTTATTGCCTGATCTTGCTGATAGTATTGCCTTTCAAAACTGGTTGCCAAATGTGAAAGGAAAATTTGTGATGACATCTGTAATGCAACCAACTGGCAGACCTGATTATAACTGGGAGGAGTTTGCAACTAAAGAGTCATTTGAGAAGATGAAAACGGAAAGAACTGCGATCGTTCAGGCATGGGCAAAGCGTGTTTCTAAAACCGGGTATACTGCACGTACCTTACCGGAAGCACTTGAAAAAGCAGGAGCTGCTGGTGTTATAGCAAGCCTGTGGTCAAATGGTTTTGGTGTAAACAAGATCTTTGGTGCATCCACTAAAAAAGTTCCTACGCTTGATATTGCTTTGGAAGATTATGGTTTGTTGTATCGTCTTGTTGAAGCCGGAGTTAAACCTAAGATCAGTGTGAAATCTGATTCAAAAGAACTTGGTGTGGTACCTACTTTCAATACGCTTGCGGAGATCAAAGGTTCTGAAAAAGCAGGTGAGTATGTAATGTTATCTGCGCATTTTGATTCATGGGATGGCGGTACTGGTGCAACAGATAATGGTACCGGTACATTGGTGATGATGGAGGCAATGCGCATTCTTAAAAAAATCTATCCTAATCCAAAGCGTACAATACTTGTTGGTCACTGGGGTAGTGAAGAGCAGGGTTTGAATGGTTCAAGAGCATTTGTTGAAGATCATCCTGAGATAGTGAGCAAGATCCAGGCTTTGTTTAACCAGGATAATGGAACGGGTCGCGTGGTGAATCTTTCGGGACAGGGTTTTGTTAACTCTTATGATTATCTGGGAAGATGGCTCGCAAAGGTTCCTGCTGAGATCCGTAACCAGATTGAAACATCTTTCCCTGGTGCACCGGGTGGTGGCGGTTCTGATTTCGCATCATTTGTGGCAGCTGGTGCTCCGGCGTTTTCTTTGAGTTCAACAAGCTGGTCATATGGTTCCTATACCTGGCATACCAACAGGGATACTTATGATAAGATCGTATTTGATGATGTTCAGAGCAATGCGATACTTGCAGCTATACTTGTGTATATGGCATGCGAAGATCCGAATACTACATCGAGAGAAAAGAGGGTGATGGGTATTAATCCGAGAACTGGTCAACCTATGGAATGGCCGAAACAGACGAAGGCTACGAGGAAGGGTGGATTATAAAATCATCTCCTTATAAACA
>JBEVNF010000493.1:0-3068 GCA_040508255.1 Flavitalea sp. | reverse complement strand
AATTATTCGGTCTTAAAACAGGTGATACTGTTTACGGATCGGTAAGACCTCCAAAAGAAGGTGAAAAATATTTTGCGCTTCTGAAGGTTGAGACAATCAACGGTAAGAGTCCTGAAGATGTACGTGACCGCGTGCCTTTCGATTATCTTACTCCATTGTTCCCTTTCGAAAAGCTTAACCTGTTCACAACGCCAAACAGCTACAGCACACGTATCATGGATCTGTTTACCCCGATAGGTAAAGGTCAGCGTGGTCTTATCGTTGCGCAGCCAAAAACAGGTAAAACAGTTTTGTTGAAGGAGGTTGCAAATGCAATTGCAGCGAATCACCCTGAATGTTACCTGATCATCGTTCTCGTCGATGAGAGACCTGAGGAGGTTACCGATATGGAACGTAGTGTCAAGGCTGAGGTTATCGCTTCAACCTTTGATGAACCAGCTGAAAAACACGTGAAGGTTTCTACGATAGCGCTTTCAAAAGCCAAGAGACTTGTAGAGTGCGGACACGATGTTATTATCCTGCTTGATTCAATTACACGTCTAGCGCGTGCTCACAATACTGTTGCTCCATCTTCCGGTAAGGTTCTTTCCGGTGGTGTGGAAGCAAATGCGATGCAGAAACCAAAACAATTTTTTGGCGCCGCCCGTAAGATCGAACATGGCGGTTCACTTACTATCCTTGCAACAGCACTGATCGATACCGGTTCAAAAATGGACGAAGTTATCTTTGAAGAGTTTAAGGGTACAGGTAACATGGAGCTTCAACTTGACAGAAAGCTTGCGAACCGCCGTGTGTTCCCTGCAATTGACCTTGTTTCTTCATCAACACGTCGTGATGACCTGCTTCTTGAAAGAGATGTATTACAACGTATGAATCTTCTTCGTGTATACCTCAACGATATGAACACGGAAGAAGCAATGCATGAATTATTAAGAAGAATGAGAGGAACCAAGAGTAATGAAGAGTTCCTGGCTTCGATGAACGGATAATCTCCCTGCTCTTTAAGGAGGGCAGTCACCCGCCGCGGTGGGTGTCGGGGAGGAGAAGCGACTTCGGATTATCCGGAGTCGCTTTTTTATTTCAACTTAACACCTTTCAACCTTTCCCTTCTCCACTGCCCCATCAACTGTGTAGCCACAGTTTTATCCGGCATCTCATAAATATAAAAAGTTGTAGTCGGCAAATGATATCTCCATAAAACCGGCACGCGACCGGTGCCATTTCCACTCTCCTGGAATCCCATCAGCACAAGATTTTCATTGTCTATCCACGAACCATCCTCTACAGAATTGCCAGGTCCTAAAAACAACAATCTTGTTTTCTTTTTGCTCTTGATGTTCACAAGGCTGATCTCGGTATCAGGTCCATTCTCAATACCCACAAGATTACCTGCGTTGTCACGATTGATGGAAAGATTATAACTATCGAGATCAAGGAGCATCGTACTATCAGGCGAGTACTTCAAAAATGTCTTATAGGAATTGTAGTAGTTTGGAGCAGGCCTGAACTCAGTAACCAGCAATGAATCATCCTGCCAGGTATCTGTCATGCGGAATTTGCTCCAGTCAAAACCAGGTGCTTTCGATTTTGCAAACTCTGAAAATCCGTTCCCGTTAAAGAAGCTTATGGTTTCACCGGTGAGTACTGTGTCGATCTTTTCAACCTCTGCAGAATCAATGGGTGCGTCAACTTCTTCAACATCCTGATCATTACTGCCACAGGCACTGAGTAAGGCAACAAAGCTAAAAAGCAAAAAGCCTGGAACTAACTTCATATGAAATATTGCGTTTGAAAAATTAAGAAGGCTCCTTGCCTGCCAGCGCATCGATCTTTACAGATAATTTACGATCCTTTTCTGTAACAACATCACCTTCATCATGCGTTGACAATGAAAACTCAACGGTATTGTAAGTATTGGTCCAGGTTGGATGGTGATTCATTTTTTCTGCTTCTATCGCCACCCTGGTCATAAAACCAAAGGCTTCAGAAAAATCCTTGAATTCGAATTTCTTTTTGAGTGTATTCTTTTCTTCCTTCCACATGATCGTAATGATTTAGTGACTGAATATGATTTAAAAGATCAGGTTGTTCCTGCTTTTGATATTGTCGGGTGAGAGCTCGAGCACCATCCTTACGCAGCTCAACTCATTCACCATTTCTATCAATGTTTTCATAAAATCATCGGAAACAAAATCGCCTTTGAGAAGCCAGATATAATCGAGCTTCTTCAGCTCAGGCAGCAGGTATTCGCCTTTGAACTGGTTATTGTATAAATAGTGTGCCAGTGCATTGTACTTTTCCCGGTATTCAGATACACTAAAATAGAAGGTGGTATCAAGAGTTTTTTTCTTGTACGTAAGGGTAATGTCGGGATTATTCCGGAAGTCGTAGCGAAGTGCGTTGTTAAGGTGCCAGCACAACAGGTAATCGCTTACCGGTGCAACCAGGCCGAGTATACGTGTGTCTTCAAAAAATCCTTCGGAAAGATCCCCCATATCAAGCTTGAACTTTGACATACAGGGAGAACGTTTAACTCGTGCTAAAATACAACTTCTACTTCCAATTGATCGTTGCCTCTTTTGGCTTTAACTTTTGCTTTATCGCCTTTCTTAAATTTTGAAAGTGCCTGCATGTAACCATCCATTGAAGAAGTTGAATGCTCACCAAGCTGAAGAATAATATCACCGGTTTGTATGCCGGCTTTTTTTGCAGGACGATCATCGCTTACACCGTCCACGCGAACGCCTGTTCCGCTGAAAGTATAGTCAGGCATAATACCGAGTGAAACGGTCCACCTTGCACTCGATGAAACCTGCTGTTCGCGGGTTTTGGTAAAAACAAGCTTGCCGGCATTGGCCGACGATTCAACGATCTTTGTTACATAGTTCACGATCTGCACTTCACCATTGTAATTGATCTTATCAGAATCATCTGATGGTTTATGATAATCGGAATGAAGACCAGTGAACATGAACAGCACGGGAATATCTTTTCTATAGAAAGAACTATGATCACTCGGGCCTGTTCCGCTTGAATCAAATTTAACCTGGAAGTATTTCGGATTGTTT
>JBEVNF010000289.1:0-4860 GCA_040508255.1 Flavitalea sp. | reverse complement strand
AAGTCAACATCTGCTGTTAATTTATCTTCCTTTACAAGCTCAAATCTCACTATAGAAAGCCAGGTGCCGGTAATTGCAATGATCAGTATCGGGAACAAAGCGAACCTCCCGAACAACACATGATAGTATTGCGCAAAATTTCCACTTTCAATCTTCGCAAAAAACCTTTTGAATGATTGCTGACGCTGAACAACCAGGACAATACCTGATATCGTGATCAGGATCAGGAGAAATGAAGTGATGCCTATCAGCAGACGACCTGTTTCATGAAGAAAGAGGGATCGGTGCAAACTGGTTACCCATTTGAAGAACTCAGATTGCTCCGTGAAATCCCCGAATATTTTACCTGATCGCGGATCAATAAATGATTTGCGTGCATCGCCATCACCGGTTGTCCATTCAAGTATCACAAATCCGTTATCATCAACTTTCAGTTCCTGTATATCCTGGTATTTCTCGCGGATCACGGGGATAGTATTAGCGAGCGTCAGTTTGCTGAAGTCCTCAACCTTGTATGGCTGACTCTTAACCTGTACTGCTTCGATCGCGAGTATGATACCTGTTGCAGAAGCCAGGGTAAGCAATAAAAAAGAAGATACAGCCAAAACAAGATGGCTGTATCTCCACAAAGATATGATCATTGTAAATCCTCGTATTAATTCGCGGCACTAAACCTTACGTAACGGATGTAATTTGTACCATCTTTTTTACCGGTTATACCTTCTGTTGTCAATGGAACCTCGATATCCCTGATGTGATATTGTTTATCTTCAACAGCACTTTCAAAACGCAAAGTATAATTTGCATTCAGTTTTGCTGTTTCGATCTCAAGTGTAACCACGCTTCTGTCGCCGCCAGCCACAGATGCACCAGTGATTGCGCTAAGATTGGTTGGTTTTTTCTTGTATGCCTTGTGCCACTCTTTCCAGTCCGGATACCATTCTTTATCATCTCCCATTACCGCGAGGGTTTTATCATAATTACCCTTTGCATCAACGATTGATACCACGATGTATGCGCCTTCGCCAACATAGTTGGTCATCTGCACCATACATTTAACCTTCGTTGTTTGGGCTGAAGTTAAAGCCGGAATTGTGATCAGAGCCAACAGAACTAAAAGAACTGATTTCATGTTATTATTTTAAGAACTCTATCTGTATGTTTTGTTTGGTGATGTTTTCGTTTTCGCTTGCAAGATCAAATGCAGTCTCGTTGAAGCTTGTCGCGATTGTTTTATTCGCGCCGATACTAACGAGGTACTTAAGGATCGTATCATCCTTTGCAACCATTGCTGCTTTATGAAGAGCAGTAACACCTTCTTTGGTTTTTGCATTAACATCAACCTTCAGGTCATTCACCAGTTTCAACAATGCAAGATCATTTTTGGCCATTGCAAGGTGGAAAAGAGTACTGCCGTCTTTCTGAGGAGTAGTTACATCAAAACCGCTGTTCTTCAGGGTAGCGATCTTTGCTTCAAAATCTTTTGCAGTTCTTGGGTTGTATGAACCTACCAGGTATGAAGCAAGATTCTCGCCTTTTGCATCTACAACATCAGCCTTTGCACCTTTTTCGAGAAGATATTGTACAACCTGCGGAGAGTTCGATCCTACTGCGAGAGTAAGTGCAGTCTGACCAGCTTTGTTCGCCTGGTTGATATCTTTGATCTGTGCGCGCAGCGCTTCAAGTGTGGCAAGGTCACGATTGTATGCCGCAGCATTCATGAATACGGTATTTCCTTCGTTGTTTGCCTGGTCAACTTTTACTCCTTTTGACAGGAAGAACTTAACCAGATCATCACCACCCGGGCGACGAACAATTGAATGAAGAACATTATCACCATTCTTACTTACCGCTGTTGGTTTAACACCAACCGACTCGAGGTACTGAAACACTTCAAGTTTGTTCGCTCCGCGACGACTGCCTTGTGCTGCCATGATCATTGCATTGTCTGTTGGTTTAATACCTTTCGCCAGCAATGCTTTCATGTTTTCGATGTTACCACCTCGTGCAGCATAGTTGAATGCCGTGTTACCTTCAGCATCTGTACTTTTCAGGCTGAGACCTTTCTTCACAAAGTAGTTGGTAAGTGTAAAAGCGCTGTCGTTTGCAGTTACAAGCAACAATGCATTTGCACCATCATGTGTCAGTTCTTTTTTAAGATCAGAACCGTTTTTAATACACAGATCATAAACCTTTGTATTCTGTTGTCCACCAACCGCGGCAAAGTTCAATACTGAATAGCCATGATTATCTTCCAGGTTTGTTTTTGCTCCTTTGCTGATCAGGTATTCCATCAGGTCGGTGTTGCCACGGCTTGCTGACCAGAATATATAAGTGCGGCCATCATGGGTGAGTTTATTCACTTCATTGCCCTTTTGCTCCATCAGAAATTTTACAGTTTCATTTGGTGCGCTGCTATTGATAGCCATCACAACAGGATCAAAGTTTGATGGATTCAATTCTGCAGGATCATTGCCTTTTGCGATCTCTGCCTTTACAACTTCAACGGTTGGCTTTGTCTGCCAGAATGATTGTTCGAGAAATACATTTTTCTTTTGAGCAAAGGCCCCCGTTGAAATAAGCAGGAAACCGGATAATAGATATTTCATTGTAGTGTTTATGGTTTTGGAATAACGCGTGATCTTTTGCTCCGGGAAGCAAAATGCTAAAGTAGATTCATGCAACCGTTTCCCTGTTACGAATCCCGGAAAATCAGTTGCGGATAACGTTATAAATCACGCGATTAATCGCGTTTTAATGCGGTTGGAGAGAATATGTGGAGGAAATTACAGAATCGGGAAGAAATTGTGGTTCAGGGGCCAAAAAGAAAACCGTTTCAACCTGGGGCTGAAACGGTCATATTGACATATTTAATTTTTGTTATTTACCGCCATTACCTTTCAGATCATTCAGACAATCTGTGTCAAGGGATGGTATAGAACCACCAATCAGCGCAGTAAGTACATCTGTGGTTTCCGAAGCGTAATACATCAGGCAGTTCTGATTGCTGCAATGATTGCCATGTGAGGCGTCTTTGTGATTGGCAACCATTTTGGTTCCGATATCAACAAGCCCAAGCAAGTGTGCAACCTCATGTTCAAGCACAGAAGCTTCCAGTGTGTATCTCGAAGGCTGCCCTACTCCCCCTGAATTATCATGAATAAGTTTTCCAAACAAAGCGGCCGAAGTATTCCTGTACGCAACGCCAAGTACATTAGCATCGGTATAGGTTCCATTGGTTATAAGTATAGTGATCGCCATATTGGTTTTGCCAGCGAAAGCTTTGCGGTTCGAGGTTTCCAGATCACGTACCTGCGTAATGTTGAGTACACTGTTTGAAGTGGCAGGAATCTCCCTGCTTTGGATGTTCACCCCGCCAGGTTTATTCAGTCTCGCATTCAGGAAATTTGTAAGATGAGTAGTTGTTGAACTGTTCAATGCAAAGCCCGGCATATATAAAATTTCAACCGTAAGTGATTGATAAGTTTTGGAACTGAGAAGATCATTGGCCGAGTTTCCAACAGACTGGCTATGGTCATAAGACCCGGTATTGGCTTCAAAACCATCAGAGTCTTTCCTGCAACTTCCGATAAGGATTGCAAAGGCAGAGATGTATAATAGCTTTTTCATGGTACGATTTACGGCAAAGTACAAAATCAGGATTTAGATTCACAACGCATGTCCTAAATATTCTATGTATCTGCCGGAAATATTGGTCATGAGTTAATCCAACGGATAAATATGTATCACATGACCGCCCCCGGCATTCATCTTCACAGGTATAGTCATTGTCCGGTCAACGTCAATTATCCTGGTTTCAAGTTTGTTGGGATCCGTTGAAGTTTCCCCGCTATCACTATAGATCCTGGCTTTATATTTTCCTTCGCCAAGGAAGTCAAGCTTAAGGTTTGTTTCGCGGGCTTCGTTATTGGTAATGGAACCGATATACCAGTCTTTGGATTTTCTTCTTGCAATTGTGATCGATTTATTGATCTCCGCGGCCGGCACTATCGTCTGATCCCATGTTGTTGGCATTTTGCGAAGGATGTCAAAGCCGGGTTGATTTTCGTACGCCTCAGGATAGTCACAGAGCATAGACATCGAATTCTCCAGGACCAGGTACATCGCAAGCATGTGACATCTTGTACCAAGCATATGAGGCTTTGTATACTGCACCTTGAAATCCTTTGCCGGCATTGCTTTGAATCCGCCGAGATGGTAATCGGTAGGGCCTGCGAGCAATCTTGTAAATACAACATTGATGTCATCATCCGGTGTGATCAGTATACCCCATTTGTTGTTCTCATAATTCAGAGTGCCTTCCCTTGTTGATTCATTTGGGTATGTTCTGTTCAGACCTGTTGGCTTGGATACGCCATGGAACTGGATTTCGAGATGATGCGCTGCTGCCTTTTCAAGAATCTCCTGTTGTATATTGATCATCTCCTGGTCATCCCTGTCCATAAAATCAACCATCATACCTGCAATGCCCCATTTCTGAAACAGTGCGAAAGCCGTGTCGATCTTTGGATACAATGCCTGCCAATGTACCCAGAATCGTATTCCAACACCTTTGCTTTTCGCATACTCACAGATCTTTTCTATCTCAAGACTTTGTCTCGGTTTTGTAATATCTGTTGTTGGTCCCGGCTGATATTCATTACCATCATTGTGATACCATGCAACTCCCCTGTTCCCGATCACTGTATGATACTCGATCTTGTTCCTTGCGCAGAAGTCGATATAGTATTTATTGAAATTGAAATTGATCCCGGCTTCAAAAGTTGTGTCAGGTAAAACATCGCCACTCCACCAATGAAATGTGGCCTTACCGGGTTTTAGCCAGCTAATGTCTTCAAC
>JBEVNF010000282.1:0-6425 GCA_040508255.1 Flavitalea sp. | reverse complement strand
TATCCGGAATAGCAGGATGCGGCATATTAAAAACAATCTTTGAAAAACCCGCAGGTTGCGCATTGTAATATGCAATGTGGTAAATATTTTGTCGGTCGAGAAGCTCTTTCCTGATCGTATCGTAACTGTAATTTGTTTCCAGATACTCGTTCATGATTTCTTCTGAACTACTGTTCCTGTGCGAAGCTTCTACTGATACTCGTCCTATATCAGCAACAAGTAAGTGGTCATCGGTGTTTGCAGCAACTATTGAAATCATTATTTCTGTTTATTCACATTATCACGAAATGCCAGTAAGCGCCCGTTATTTTGGGAAGCCAGCAGCAGTGGTGCTCCGGCAGCGCCTTTCAACCAGGCCAAAGCTTTGCCATTCCCGGGAATATAAATTCCTGAAACACCCGGTTTCAAAGCTTTAAAATTTCCCTGACCATCACCTAACATTACCAGCCCATTCATCGCCGCACATTTACCAACAGAAAGTTCAACTCCAAAATCATTACCATTTAATACGAGGTCAGTTTTGCCATCGCCATTTACATCCTGTGCCACCATTCCGAACACCGGCGCAAACTGAGCTTCAACCGGGAGTGGTTCGATCTTAAATTTACCGCCGCCCAGATTTTCAATATAGGAAGTTGTAAGATTAACAGCGTGTTTAATAACGGCACCCTGTAGTTCTTCCGGCGTAAAAATCTGGCCCATCGAAGTCAAAGCAAAATCCCTGAAAGTTGGATATTTCCTGCGTACCTGTATGATCTGTTTCATCATTTCATCACGACCAAATGCAGGATATTCTCTGCGCTCACCAGTTGAATCCTGCAAATACAAAGTTGGAATAGCATCGTAAATTCCATCCTTATTAAAATCCTTTGCATAAATGCCCGCAGGTTCAGAAACACTTGCCTGGTAAACTGTGTTGGTGCCATTATTGCCAAAAACAAAATCAATATCACCATCATTATCAAAATCACCGGCAACTACACTGTTCCACCAACCTGTTTCTTTTGCTAACCCGGAAGCCGCAGTGATATCTGTGAATACTCCTTTATTATTTTTCAGGATCACAGGGGCCATCCATTCACCAACAAGGATCAGGTCAACAGTACCATCGTTGTCAATGTCTGCAAACATTGCATCTGTTACCAATCCTATGTTTGTAAGGGAGGGAGCAGATTTTGCAGTGATATCGGTGAAAATGATCTGTCCCGGCCTGCTGTCATTCCGAAGAATTATTGTACTTGCCGAAACCGGGTACTGACCAGGTATGATCCGCGAAGTACGCACCAGGTCAAGATCACCATCATTATCGATATCTGCCGCCCTGACCGCCGCACCACTGATCTTTCCTGCCTTGAACTGTTCCGGAGTTGCGGCAAACACGACTGAAGGATCTGTCAACCTGAAACTGCCTGAACCGGAGTTGTGATAAACGCGATCAAGATATCCCGAGGGGTCTGCGGAAGACTCTACACCCCCACTAACAATATAAAGATCTATCTGACCATCCCTGTCAAAATCGGCAAGCAATGAGCCCTGATCTTCCTGGACCTTTGCCGCATTTTCTTTCTGCAAGGCTGAACCAACCGGGTCACCATTCAGCGCATGCACACTGAATTTACCGGATACATCCTGCAAAAGGATTCTTCCATCAAAACCTTTTGAACCAGCTATAAAAACATCTTCAAGTTTGTCGCCATTAACATCACCAACGGCCAGCGACGGACCGTACTGTGAAAATTTGTGTGGCAATAATCTGAATTCATTGAAATCAATAAAATCAGTTTCCTGGTGAGTAAAATCAAGGATACCATGTTCGCTTAATCCGGTAGTTACATTCTCAAACAAAACCGGATTCGTTTCAACTTCGAAATCCCATCCAGGTAAACCTTTTTTATAAGCAACAGGTATTAACTTATCAATTGCAGGGTTTACAATTAACTGCATGGTATGATCCGGCCAGACAATCCGTATTGAGTCAATTTTTGTAACCGATCCAAAACCAAACTGCAGGCGGTTTCCAACGGAACCCAGATACCCGCGGCAAGGGTTAAGCTCCGTGAATTGCGTTTTCACGCTATCATAATAAGCCGTCACAACAGCGCCGTAAGCCATGGAATTACCCGGCGCGCCTGATAATTCAAGTTGCAGCCAATGCGGGGTTACAGCCGCTGTTTCGTTCAGTGTATTCAAATAAACAGATGCGGGATCATCGATATTGTTGGTCACACAATCCAGGTCACCATCATTGTCAAGATCTGCATACACTGCACCATTAGAAAATGATTTTGAAGTAAAACCCCAGTCAGCACTCACATCACTAAACACAAGATTTCCATTGTTCCTGAATGCATAGTCGGCGATCTTCACTTCAGGCATTGCTTCAATGATCATATCTTTTGTTGCAACTGAAGATGAGGTACCACGAAAATGCAGAAAGTCCTGATCAGAAAGATCTTTCGGAAAACCATTGCTTACTATGAGATCACGAAAGCCATCATTATCGAAATCTGCAACCAGCGGTGTCCAGCTCCAGTCTGTTTCAGCAACTCCTGAAAGAAAACTGATCTCGCTGAAAGCATAGTCTTTGGTACCTGGAATTTTTCCCTGGTTCAGTTGTAAGGTATTACGCACATACTGTGTTTCATACCCAAAAAAATCATTATTGCTATAGTTGAAATAGTTGCCTGGTGGCGACATTGTTTTTTTCCGGTAGTTGTCTTTTGCAAGCATATCAAGCGTGATCACGTCTGCAAGATTATCATTGTTGAGATCCTGCACATCATTGCCCATTGCAGAATAACTTGTATGCTTGAAATATTTGCCCGCCATATTGGTAAACGTACCATTGCGGTTGTTGATCCATAACAGATCGTTTGTGAGATAATCATTGCTCACATAAATATCCTTCCATCCATCACGATTAATATCACAGATATTTACTCCAAGGCCGAATCCCTCTATAAGAATATTGGCTTCTTTTGTTACATCTGTAAAATGCGGATGACCGCCTACGGAACTGCCATCGTTCCTGAATAATTTATCGTTAGTGACGGAAGTGCCGTCAGTATTTTTTTTCTGATAAGTATTGGGTTGATATCCTTCCTGCATTTTACCTGCAACAAGAAGATACATATCAAGGTCGCCATCATTATCATAATCAAAGAAAGCAGCCTGTGTTGAGAAAGTTGTATCTGCGAGTGCATAAGCTTCCGCCATCTCTTTGAACACAGGAATACCATCCTTTCTTGCACCCTGGTTAATGTACAGCAGGTTTTTTCTGCGGCTGGGATCATTGTATCTTGAAGCGCAGACATAGATATCGGGCCAGCCATCATTGTTTATATCGGCTATAGAAGCACCGGTACTCCAACGACTGTTACCATCGGTTCCTGACTGAATGGTAACATCTTTGAACTTCATTGAACCCTCGTTCAGGTACAATTTGTTAGACTCCATACTCGAAGTGAAATACAAATCCTGTAGTCCATCCTTATTGAAATCACCCACTGCGATACCTCCACCATTGTAGAGATATTCATAGTCAAGAATGTTATTACTATCGCTGGTGGTTATGCGATTATTGAAATCAATACCTGTTTCTGAAGACGGAAGTTGCCTGAATAAAGTCTGATTTTCATCACAGGATGTGATGAGCGTTGCTGCACATAAAATGCAAAGGCAGGCATAAAATCTTGTTGCGAAGATTTTCATGTTGGTCAGGTAAAGAGGTTTAATATGGTTGCCTGTTATGATCAGCTGGCTTAAATCAATAGCAGGATTATGCTTTCAAACGGTCGGAATATAGCGGAAATAAAAAGAGAGGAAGCACGGGCCTCCTCTCCTTCTTATTACATCCGGAAAATTAGTAACCAGGATTTTGTTTAAGGGTTGGTGTACCCTCTTTTGTACTAAGATCGATCTGTGTTTGTGGGATCGGATAGTACTCATTCTTGCCGGCAGTGAATCTTCCACCTTTAACGTCATTTGTAAACTGACCTTCGTAAGTGAAGTATGCATTCAACACTGTTGGTGCGATACCCCAACGGGTAAGATCAAAATAACGGTGGCCTTCCATTGCCAGCTCAAGCTTTCTTTCAAAATAGATTGCAGCAAGTGCATTTTCTTTTGAAGAGAATGCAGCAGAACCTACAGGGTAAGTTGCAACAACGTAATTAGCTGCAGGAGTTGTTGAGAAACCAGCAAGCGGTGTTGCGTCGTTTACATACTTGTAAACCATTGTTTCTGGTTTAGCTGCTCTTGCGCGCACCAGGTTCACATAATCCTGCGCCTTTGTAAGAGAACCTGCCTGAGCTTCTGCTTCAGCGGCAAGTAACAATACATCAGCATAACGGATCACATTGATATTGATCGCAGATCCCGGTGCCCATGAAATACGGTCAGAATAAGTATCCTTGGTTGACTGCCAGTAGATATTTTTCTTTGGCGCGTATGGACCAGAATAGTTCTGATCGCGGATCCATTTTTTACCTGGGTGAATACCCCAGTCTTTGTACGGAATACCACGGCGGCCGGCTGTCCAGTCAAGACGTGGATCAAGATTTCCTGCATAGGTTGTGAAAGCGGTTGCTGACTCGATGCCCATGTCATTCTTAACCATCTCAGAATTGTAACCAGTCAGGAATGGAAGACCTGAACCATCGGTCCTGAATGAGTTAACGAGATCAAAAGTTGGCTGATAGAACCCGCAGCATCCGAATGGTGAATCGCCATAAGGGAAGTTCAGCATACTACCTGCGTTACCGCTGGAGATATCACCGGTTCCTGCGTTTGCAACCATCTGTATAGCAAATACAGATTCTTTACTGTTTTTCTTAGCCGGATCGAAGTTGTCTTCGTAACGATCGTTCAGACCATAAGCTACACCATTTGTATTTTTACCAGATGTGATGATCGAATTGAAAACTGGAATTGCTTCAGTGAACTTTTTCTGATATACAAGTGCTTTCGCAAGATATGCAGCAGCGGCCCATTTATTAACACGGCCGACTGCAGGAGATTTATCAGTCAGGTTATCCATTGCGAACTGCAAATCTGCAACGATCATTGGCCAGATATCAGCATCGTTCGGAGCTTTCAGATCCGTTGTAGTTTCGTCAACATAGGGAACCATATTGAACATTTTCTTCAGATCGAAGTAATAATGAGCGCGAAGGAATCTTGCTTCACCCTGGTATAGCTTCAGATTATCTGCAGAGACATCTGTTGCCAAAGCAGAAACCCGCAATACTGCGTTAGCACGGGCGATACCTTCATAATTTGCCACCCATTTCGCATTAAAGAATCCATTGCTTGGGTCTGAATTACCCGTGCCAATACGATCAATCGGTGGCTGGTCAGTCGCATCAGAACCTTTGTGCGCATCTGCGCCTGCTACGCTACCATAGATCCAGTTGTCAGGAGCCGATTCCCAGGTACCACCGCCTACGTTCTGGCCATCCAGCGCGGCATAGGTACCGATCAGCAATCTTTGTAAACCTTTGTCATTTGCAAGCACTTCTTCACTGAGTGAACCAAGAACTGGTTTCTCAAGAAAGCTTTTGCTGCAAGAATCAAATACCGCGCTCACTGCAACCAGCGAGAGAATAGCGGTTATATGCCTAAATTTCTTCATTTTCTTCAGTTTTTAAATTTTCTGGTTCAACAGATTAGAATGATACGTTAAGACCAAAAATGATCTGGCGTTGTGTTGGATATGCACCTTCATCAATACCAAACTGGTTAGGTCCACCACCGATTTCAGGATCAATTCCGGAATACTTGGTGATTGTGAACAGGTTTGCAGCCTGTACATAAGCACGAAGTCTTGAGATACCGATCTTCTTCAGCAATTCCTGGTTAACTGTGTAACCGATCTGCATGTTCTTTGCACGGAGATAAGAACCATCTTCTACGTAATAACTGTTTGGAACACCGTTGCTGCTGAAAGTACCTGCGTTCTCTACGATAGGCACTTTAGCATTTGTGCGTGTTGGGGTCCATGAGTTATACAATGCAGTGCGGCTCTTTCCACCAGCAAATGAAGGATAGAAATCGGTCCACCATTTAACCTGGTTCCAGATCTCGTTACCCTGTACACCGTAGAAGAACACGCTAAAGTCAAAAGCTTTGTAAGCAAGTGCGATGTTCAGACCATAGTTGAAATCAGGGTTAGCGTTACCAAGGAATGTACGGCTATCAGGAGTAACAATTCCTGCTCCGAAATCATTGTATCTGTATCTACCTACGGCAGCATCCGTCTGATAGATTGCAGAAGGATTATTTGTTGCCTTACGGGCTGTTTCGTTTGCAGCATCGATCTCAGCCTGGCTATTCCAGAATCCTACGATCTCGTATCCAAAGTAAGAGCTGATTGGTTGTCCTACAGCGTTACGGATGATATTGCTACCATTGAAACGTCTTGACTG